>JAOQAF010000074.1 GCA_025963735.1 Bacteroidota bacterium | reverse complement strand
CCCAATGATACACACATCGTCAACCTGTTCCAGCGAGCCTTTCCACTCTTCGAATTTTTGTTCAAGATGCTGTGCTTGTTTTTGAACAGGCATTTCATGAATTGAAAGTAAAAGTTCTTCGAGCTGTCTGTACTTAAATTTTTTTCCTTTGGGGCCACCGAATTGATCGGCATAACCATCGGTAAATAAATAGAGCACATCTCCTTTATTTATTTGAAAGGTGTGTTCGTTAAAAGAATTGGTTCTGGTTCCGATACCAACAGGCATTTTATCGCAGGGTAGATGTTTTACTACACCCTTACTGACAAGGAGCGGGGCGTTATTAGCAGCCGCGTAGGTAATTGTACCTGTGCTTTTATTAAGACAAATTAGTATACCATCCATTCCATCCTGTCTGCCATTTTGAGAAATGGTTTGGATAAGGCGACTCCGCACATGATCAAATATTTTACCGGGCTGCAGAATATTTTTTTCTTTGATAGCCTCGTTTAAATAGTTAATATTTAATAAGCTCATAAATGCGCCCGGCACTCCATGTCCGGTGCTGTCGCATACGGCAAGGTAGAAAAGCCCGGCGTTAGTTTCGGTTTTGGATTTATCCACCGAAGCCGCCCAGTAAAAATCGCCGCTTACAATGTCCTTAGGTTTAAAAAGCACAAAGCTGTCGGGTATGGTCTCGTTTACAAAATCATGATTGGCAATTAAAGTTTTTTGTATTTGTTCAGCATACTGAATGGACTCAACGATCTCTTTTTGTTTTTCCTCTACAAGCTCTTTCTGATGATTTATTAAATGATTTTTTTCGCCCAGTTCAATATTTATTTTTTGTTTTTCCTTATATATTTTAAAAATATAAACTGAAAAACAAATGGCTATGATCAATATTCCAAACACGCTCCATAATATAATTTTTTGTTTCCGGCCTTCCGCAAGCGCTACCGCCTCTTTCTTTTCCTGATCGGCTTTTAATTCAGCTTCTTTTTTCTCAAAATCATATTGCATTTCCTTTTTGGTTAATTCTTCCTTGTTAGAATTATTAAATAACGAATCAGAGTAAATTTTATAATTTTCTAAATAAGTAAGGGCTTTGGCCATATTACCTTTATTTTTATAGGTGTGATATAGCCCGTTGAGCGTGGCTCCATAATATTCGGGGAATTTATTTTTTTTCTGCAGGCTTTCGGCAATATTATAAAAATAATGGGCGCTATCTGTTTTGTCCCTTTTTAAATATACTTTACCTAAATTGTTATAAGCCATAACAATATCCGGTACGTCGTTAGATTGAATTTTTATTTCAAGAGATTTTTTAAAATAATAGGTGGCGCGTTTATAATCTTCAGAATTTAAATATACAAAGCCAATGTTGTTATACAGTAAAGCAGTAGCCGTTATATTGTTTAATTTCAAATCAATGTCAAGAGCCATCCTGTAATATTTCATGGCAGCCGCCGTATCTTTTTTACTGTTATAATATCTGCCATAATTAATATAGCCCTGGGCAATTTGTGCCTGGTTGTTTGATTTAATGGCTGCTTCCAAACCTTTTTTATAAAACTCAAAAGCTTTTTCAGTGTTTCCGTTTGCTCTGTAAACAATTCCAATGTTACTGGCCACCGACGCTACTCCATTATAATTTCCTGTTTGTTCAGCTATGTTTAAGGCTTTAAAATAATTGTCGGTTGCTTTTTTAATATCCCCGTAAATTTTATAGAGGTATCCTGAGTTATTATAAGCTGTAAAAATTATTTCGGAATACGTTTTTTTTTCCTGTCCTTTCGCGGTTTTTATATTTTTTTCAGCTATTTGGAGTGCCTTGTTGCAGTTTAAGAGAGATTGAACAGGCTCATTTGTAAAGTATTCATCGCCCAATGCCATGTGTAAATACGCGCGTGTGCTATCGTGTATATTTTTTTCTTTTAATTTTCTGTTTAAGGAATCAATTATGTGAGGATTTTGAGCAACGATAAAATTATTTGCAATAAAAAACGCAAATAAAAAAGCAAAACATGAAAGCGGCCATTGGTTTTTCATCAGGTGAATATACGGAAATAAAAAAACCCCTGTAGTTAGCAGGGGCTTTGTTTAATTGTTCAAAAATTAAGCTTCAACTGATTCGTCTATGTAAGCATCAATAGGCGCGCATGAACATACAAGATTCCTGTCGCCATATGCGTTATCTACTCTGCCCACACTTGGCCAGAATTTATTGTCACGCACCCAGCTTAACGGGAAAGCAGCTTTCTGTCGTGAATATGTTTTTTTCCAATCATCACTCACTACTAATTTACAGGTGTGCGGCGCGTTTTTTATAACGTTATCTGCTTTATCAAATTTGCCATCTTCTATTTCCTTTATTTCTTTTCTGATAGCGATCATTGCTTCACAAAAACGATCAAGCTCGGCTTTTGATTCGGATTCAGTTGGTTCCACCATTAATGTATTAACTACAGGGAACGCTACTGTTGGCGCGTGAAACCCGTAATCCATCAATCGCTTTGCAATATCGGCAACTTCAACACCACTCGCCATTTTAAATTCATTACAATCTAAAATCATTTCATGTGCGCATCGGCCGTTTTTACCGGTGTACAATATTTTGTAATGATCCTTTAAACATTCTTTTATGTAATTGGCATTTAAAATAGCCATTTCAGTGGCGGCTTTCACGCCTTCGCCACCCAGCATTTTTATATAACCATAAGAGATGAGTAATATTAAAGCGCTTCCATAAGGCGCCGCAGAAACAGCTGTTATTCCTTTATCACCACTGGTATTAATTATAGTATGTGAGGGTAAAAAAGGAACCAGTTTTTCAACAACACCAATAGGCCCCATTCCCGGACCACCGCCTCCGTGAGGGATGGCAAATGTTTTGTGGAGATTAAGATGACAAACATCCGCCCCGATATTTCCCGGCGATGTTAATCCCACCTGCGCATTCATATTGGCGCCGTCCATATAAACCAATCCTCCGTTATCATGAATCAGTTTTGTAATATCCATAATCGATTCCTCGTATACTCCATGAGTGGAAGGATAGGTAACCATTAAGCAGGAAAGATTTTCTTTATGTTGCTCCGCTTTGGCTTTTAAATCTTCAAGGTCAATGTTTCCTTTACTGTCGCACTTTGTAACAACAATGGTCATGCCTGCCATAGCCGCGCTTGCAGGATTGGTACCATGAGCGGAGGAAGGTATAAGGGCCACATTTCTGTTAGGATGACCGTTGGCAATGTGATAAGCGCGGATTACCATCAGACCGGCGTACTCACCCTGAGCACCGGAGTTCGGTTGAAAACTCATGCGTGCAAAACCGGTAATATCAGAAAGATCTTTATTTAATTGTTCAATCAATTCAGTATAACCCTGTGCCTGGTTTAAAGGTACAAACGGGTGAATACTTGCGAACTCCGGCCAGGTAATTGGCAGCAATTCTGAAGCAGCATTTAATTTCATTGTACATGAACCCAATGAGATCATCGAGTGCACCAATGAAAGATCTTTATTCTCCAGGCGCTTAATATAACGCATCATGTCACTTTCGCTATGATAGGTGTTAAAGGTAGGGTGCGTAAGGTATTCAGATTTTCTTTCAGCAAATGTTCCTTTAATAATATTCAGGTTGTTGTCATTCTTCCCTGAAAATGATTTTCCGTTTAGTTCAGCAAATACATTTAAAATATCGTGAAGATCTTCGCTTTGAACGGTTTGATCTAAAGAGATCGCGATATGTTTATCGTCTATGTAACGGAAATTAATTTCTTTCGCTTCTGCTATGGCGCGCACTTTTTTAGAATCTGCTGCAACAACAATTGTGTCGAAAAATAATTTGGTTTTGATCTCAAAGCCAAGTTTTTTTAATTCAGAAGCAATATAAGCTGTAGAACCATGAACTTCCTCAGCAATTGAACGAATGCCTTCCTGGCCGTGATAAACCGCATACATGCTGGCCATAATGGCTAACAGGGCTTGCGCTGTACATATGTTGGACGTTGCCTTATCGCGCTTAATATGTTGTTCACGTGTCTGCAAAGCCATGCGCAAAGCCTGGTTTCCTTCTGTGTCAACTGATACGCCAATAATTCTTCCCGGAATTAAACGTTTATAATCTTCGCGGCAAGTAAAAAACGCAGCATGCGGACCACCATAACCCAATGGCACTCCAAAGCGCTGAGAATTACCAACCACGCAATCTGCGCCCCATTCACCGGGAGGGGTTAACAGCGCAAGGGCTAAAAGATCAGTGGCAACAACCAATTGGATGTCTTTTGATTTTGCATTTTCAGCAAATTTTTTATAGTCAGTTACCTCGCCGTTAATATCCGGGTATTGTATTAAAGCCCCGAAAAAAGAATTATCCAGAGAAACTGTATTAGCGTCGCCTATCACCAGTTCAATTCCATAAGGCACGGCACGCGTTTTAACCACATCAATTGTTTGAGGGAAACACGTATTGCTTACAAAGAATTTCTTAGCGTTATTTTTTATTTTGTCTTTGCTCCGGTTACTGTAAAACATAAATAAAGCTTCTGCTGCCGCGGTTGCTTCGTCAAGAAGCGAAGCGTTAGCAATGGGCATGGCGGTAAGATCCATTACCATGGTTTGAAAATTTAAAATTGCCTCCAAACGACCCTGGGCTATCTCTGCCTGGTAAGGAGTGTAAGCTGTGTACCAGCCCGGATTTTCTAAAACATTGCGTTGAATTACCGCTGGTAATATATTATTATAATAACCCAAACCAATGTAAGAACGAAACACCTTATTTTTTTTACCTAAAGCCTTTAAGTGCTTCATGTACTGATATTCACTCATGGCGGGGGCCACTTTTAAAGGTTGTTTTAAACGGATGTTAGAAGGAACGGTCTGATTAATTAATTCATCCACGTCCGACACTCCGATTTTTTTTAGCATCGCTTTAACCTCTTGCTCACGAGGACCGTTGTGACGGTTTACAAATTTGTCAGTTGCCATTTCTTTAGGGAATTTGAAGGATTAAATTTACTAAATTTTAAGCCTCCTTTTATAACAAAAAAGCGATATTTTGTGAAGAATAGAAGTTCTTTACAATTTATCCTAAATTGCAGAGTAATTACAAATAGAATCACATTAATGAAAAAAATAATTTTAACCGGTTTCATGGCGTTGGGGTATTCAATATTTGCTCAAACTTCACCTGAAATAATCTCATGGTTAATAAACACTACTAATTCTACAGGGTATGGGGGAATTCTTACGAATGTTCAACAAGTGCAATACTCAGCTAATAATGTATATGTAAGCGCAAGTTGTGTTCCTTCGTATTCAATTGGTCCGTGGGCAGGAAATCCAAACACTCCTGTAAATCAAAATTTCGTTTATAAAATTACACGAAACCCTCTGCAAAACACAGGCGTTGCAACAGCTGTAGGAATGGGTCATATAGGTGTGTGGACCAACGGTGTTAGTATTTTTAATGTGTCGGATGGCATGTCATACAACAATGCCGGCGTTTGGAACAGAAACGCTTTTTTCTGGGAAGGATCAAGTTTTGACGTTTGTCTTGGTCACCCTGCTCCTAATGGAGAATATCATCATCATGTGAGTCCTGATTGCTTATATAACATTAATGCAAATACAGTACATTCACCAATAATTGGATATGCTTTTGACGGCTTTCCGGTTTATGGTGCTTACGCTTTTACAAATACGAATGGAACCGGAGCGATTAAACGAATGCAGAGCAGTTATTCTGCAACCACAACATCCACAAGGGTTAACGGACCTTCCGTTAGTTCAACTTATCCGGCCGGTTGTTTTATGGAAGATTACGCTTATGTAGCCGGATCAGGAGATTTGGATTTTCGTAACGGGAGGTTTTGTGTAACTCCCGAATATCCTGTGGGGACTTACGCTTATTTTGTAACACTTGATAATTCTTTAGCTCCGCAATTTCCTTACACATTTTACAAAACTTATTACGGTATAGTGCAGGCAGGCAACACAGGTCCTGGCAGCGGCCATAACACCATTAGCGAAACAGTTACAACTTATACAGCCACTACAGGAATAGAAGAAGAAAAAATTAACATCACTTATCACTTATTTCCAAATCCTTCTAATGAGTTTGTTAGTTTATTTATTGAAGCAGTGGCGCAAAATAATTTTGAGGCCACAATTACCGACTTAACCGGTAAGGTGGTGCATTCAGAAAAAAACATTCAGCCTGCTGTTAACTATACTTTTGATATTTCAACTTTACCGAAAGGAGTTTATTTTATGAAAATCGAAAACGATAAAATTTCCAAGATGTCGAAGCTGATCATTAACTAAATATTTTTCGATTATTTTTTGTAATGGATGACCCGGTTACCCGTAACCAGAAAATATTTATCGGTAGTATTTTGTTCCAGAATTTGCAGTCCTGTGAGATAACCAAAGGCAGGCAAGGTTAAATGTGTTTTGGTAAGATGAAAGCAGGGTAGTTTTTCAAATTGTTTGGCCATTCCCGAAATCATAATGCCCGGATGGATGTGTCCGTGGATATTCAGCTTTTTGTTATAGTTTAAGGGATAGTGAGAAAAAATAAAATTTTCCTCTTCCAGAGTTTCAGCTTTTAAAAGATTAGGTGAATTATACTGATCATTGTCGAGTATATCATGATTTCCTTCAATTAAAATAAAGTTGTGCTGAGGATAATGTAACAGTAAAGATTTGAACCAAAGCCATTCTTTATTATAATCGCTGTGGAAAAGATCACCAAGGAAAAGTATGCTTTGAGGATTCCATTTATCTATTAAAAAATGCAGTTTATCAATATCTTTTAATTTGCTCTCCTGCGAAATGGCAAGACCTTGTTTCCGGAAGTGAGTAGCTTTGCCCAGATGAACATCGCTTAAGATCAATTGATTGTTTGATGGCCGGTAAATAGCTCTTTGAGGTAAAAGAAGAAATGATTCGTCTTCAATCTTAAGTTCTAAATACCCTTCTTTCATATTACTGAATTTAAAATTTTATCTATCCTTGTTTGAAAATCTTCATTACTGAACCTTTCGCGCAAGGTATCCACTAAAATAGGAAAAGAAAAAGGAGTTGGTTTCTCGGGATTTGTAATAATTATCTTTTGAGAATTAATTCGTGTAAAAGCAGTTTGCATGCGTGTGATCTCCAGCTGAAAATCAAGCGCTTCATCATAGGCCTGTCTGAACAAAAGATTTTCTTTATCGTAATCTTCAAACACTTTAAAAAATAATTGAGAAGAAGCCTGTAGATGCCTGGTTTTTTTCTGTTTGCCGGGATAGCCTGTAAAAACTAATCCCGCAATGGTAGCAATATCTCTGAAACGACGCTTTGCCATTTCTATCGCGTTCATACTTCTTAATGCATCATCGTATAAATGTTCGGGACTAAACAAATTATTATCTATAACGCTGTTAAGGTCGATAGGTTTGTCACTTAATAATTCAAAGCCATAATCGTTCATGCCGATTGAAAAAGTAAAAGGTTCCAGTAAACCTATACGGTAGGCTAAAATGGCAGCCATGCCTTCATGAACAAATCGCCCTTCAAAAGGATAAATAAATGTATGATAACCATCTTTCGTTTTAAATTGTTCTATCAGCAATTCATCTTTGCCTGGCAGATGCGAAACGTTTGACTGAAGGTCGAGCAGGGGAGCAAGCTTTTTTAATTCTTCATAATTAATTTCGTTTCTTTTATACTGGTCTAACTGCAAACGAATACTTTGTGATAGCTGTGAAGATAAAGGAAGACGACCGCCCAGAAAAGCCGGGGCCTTACCTGATTTTTTCTTACTGCTTTTTACCCGCACTTCCATGTCTTTTACTGAAACAACTTCGAGGTTTTTTCCGCCAAACCAAAAGGCGTCACCTATTTGTAATTGCGAAATAAACCACTCTTCAACAACCCCAATTTTTTTCCCTCCTAAAAATTTAACCGACATCATGCTGTCGCTTACTATGGTGCCAATGCTTAACCGGTGTCGCATAGCAATTACGCGGTTAACCACTCTATAAATTCCATTTTCTATAATCACTTTGTGAAATTCATCATAAGCGGTAAGCGAAGCCCCGCCATTATTTATAAATTTTAAACACCAGTTAAATTCTTCCTGAGTAATACTTTCAAAACAATGTGTTCCTTTTATTTCAGCGAACAACTCCTCGGCATTAAAGCCATTGGAGACCGCGAGCGTTACCATGTATTGGATTAAAACATCAAATGAACGCACATAGGGAATGCGTTGCTCCACTAAGTGTTCTTTGATTGCTGACTTTAACGCGCTGCCTTCAATAATCTCCAGCGAATTAGTTGGAACGAAATAACTGCGGCTTAAAGCGCCGGGATGATGACCGCTGCGGCCTGCTCTTTGCATAAAACGTGCAATTCCTTTGGAAGAGCCCACCTGCACAACGGTGTCAACAGACCGAAAATCTACGCCAAGATCTAAACTGGAGGTGCAAACTACCGCCTTTAATTTTCCTTCATGTAAATTATCTTCCACCCATTTGCGGATATTATCGCTCAATGAGCCATGATGTACCGCTATTTTCCCTGCAAGATGCGGAGCGGCTTCTAATAGTTTCTGGTACCATATTTCGGCCTGTGACCGGACGTTTACAAAGATTAACGTTGAATTACTGGCTTCAACAATAGGTATTATTTTTGGAAGCAATTGAATACCTAAATGGCCCACCCATGAAAACTTCTCAATGACATCGGGATAAATGGTTTCAATACTTATTTTTTTATCAAGATCGGCTTTTATGGTTATTGAATCGGGATGATCTTTTCCTAACAAAATATCTTTGGCTTCATTGAGGTTACCTATGGTTGCTGAAATGCCCCAGATTTTCAGTCCGGGATTCAATGATTTTAATCGTGATAGCGCCAGTTCTACCTGCACTCCGCGCTTACTGCCCATGAGCTCATGCCACTCATCGATTACAATAAATTCAAGACCTGAGAAAAATTTGTCATACTCTTTAGTGGCTAATAAAACGTGAACGCTCTCAGGTGTAGTGATAAGTGCGTTGGGTGTTTTTTTCTTTTGCTTCGCCCGTTCCGCTGTTGAAGTATCTCCTGTACGCAGGGCAATATTATAATCCAACTCCAGATCTTTTGAAACCTGTTGTGCGGCTAAAAGAATTTCCTTCGACAAGGCACGTAAAGGAGTTATCCATAAACAATGCAGCTGTTTTGGCTTTTCGGGTATTTTAAATTTTTTATAGTAGTTGTTTAATATACCAAACCAGAGAGCGTATGTTTTGCCGCTTCCGGTGGGTGAGTTCAGCAAGCCGCTTTTATTTTGCGCCATGGCCTGCCAGGTTTTTTTCTGAAACGGAAAGGCCTTCCATTTTTTATATTTAAACCATTTGCCTGGAATATCCATTTACACAGCTTTCAATAATTGTAATAAATCATTCTTGGTATTTATCTCTTCGGGTTTTTTATCTTTTCTCCAGCGTAATATCCGTGGGAAACGCACTGCAATTCCTATCTTGTGACGAGGAGAAACATTAATTCCTTCAAAGGCAATTTCAAAAACAAGTTCGGCCTTCACACTTCTTACCGGTCCGAATTTTTCCAGTGTGTTACGTTTAATCCATGTATCAATTTCAACTAATTCTTTATCGGTTAAACCGCTATAAGCTTTCGCAAAAGGCATTAAGGTGTCACCATCTCTGATGGCAAATGTATAGTCGGTAAACAAGGTTGCCCTGCGTCCATGGCCGGACTGCGCGTAAATTAAAACAGCATCTATTGTATAAGGATCTACTTTCCATTTCCACCAATTGCCTCTTCGCCGTCCGGTTTCATAAATACTTTGTTTATGTTTTAACATGAGTCCCTCACAGCCCTGCGTTTTAGAGTAAAGGCGCAGTTCGTTCAACTGCTCCCATTGGTTGCATTGTTGCAACGGCGATAATTTTAAAAGGGAAGAGGGGTGATCGTTTAATAATTTCTCGAGCTCCACTCTACGTGTATGTAAGGAAGCCGGGCGGATATCCGTGCCGTTAAGTTCTAAAAGGTCGTAACACATCATGCACAGCGGTATTTCAGTAAGGATTTTTTTAGACAGATTTTTTCTGCCGATTCTTTTTTGCATGTCGTTAAAGGATAAAATTTTACCTTCTTTAAATGGAAGAATTTCTCCATCAATAACTGTTCCGTTTGGTAATATATTTTTAAGAGAATCAAATTCCGGAAATTTATCGGTCATTAGATCTTCGCCACGACTCCAGATAAAAATTTTATTATTCCTTACTATTATTTGACCGCGGATGCCATCGAATTTTTGTTCAATTTGCCAGTCGTTAATATTGCCAAGTTCTTCGAAGGGAACATCTAATTGATAAGCAAGATAAAAAGGATAAGGACGGGAATCGTCAAAAGATTTGTCTTCATTAAAGAGTAATTCTTTGAGAGCTGTGTTTTGCGGCAACCAACCACCCATTAATTTATGGGCGACAAGTTTATCATCAAGGTTAAACGTTTTTGCCAGCGCTTTAAAAACCAGTTGCTGCGAGGCGCCTACACGAAAACTACCGGTAATCAATTTATTAAAAACAAACAGTTCATCTTGTGCCAGAACATTCCAATAGGAAAGGAGCCATTCTTTTTTTTGTTCAACAGTTTTAGTATAAATGTTCAGTACTTCATTCATAACAGTGTTTAATGAAACGCTTGAAGACCGGAAGGCAGTGGGAATAAGCAGGCTGATTGTTTCGGCCAGATCACCTACAACACTGTAGGATTCTTCAAAAAGCCAAAAAGGAATGTTTGCAAGTTCGGTGGCCCAGAGTTTAAGATCACCGGTTCTGATTGGTCTTTTAGGTTTTCGGCCGGTTAACAGAGCAATAGCCCAAATGGAATCTACAGGATCAGCTGTTTCAAAATAGCGCGACATTGCTTCAATCTTTGAATTGGTTTTTGTTGTCTGGTCGAGCTCAGAATATAATTGGGTAAAGGCTTTCATTGCGCACCGTCTTCCTGATTTAATTCTTTGGTTTCATTTTCAATTCCTTCTCCTTCAAATAAAGTTTCCACTTCCATTGCATTTAATTTTTTTTCTTCTCTCAGCCACTTGGCGAAACTTGTTTTGTAACCATGAGTAACGTATACATTTTCAGCACCTGTATCTTTTACAGCTGAATTTAATCCGGCCCAATCGGCATGATCACTCATAATAAAACCCATATCGGCGTTGCTTCTTCTTCTTGATCCGCGAAGCTGCATCCAGCCGCTGCATATCCCAAGTTTATAAGGTTCAAAACGTTTCATCCAGGGCGAACCAAGTGAGGTTCCGGTAGCTAAAACAATTCCGGGATTTAATATTTCCTTTTTAAATTCCTGGGTAAATTTGATGTATTTTGAATTATCAAAGCCAAGAGCTTCGTTAGTATTATAGATCGTACTGTGAAGTAACACCGGAAGATCAGTTTGCAATGCTTCCAGGATGCGTTGTGCCTTGCCTAGAGCATAGCCTATTATCACTGAGTTCAGCCCCTGCGCGGCATTTTGTTTTATCCAATCGTTTAAACTTTTATTTACAACCTCTGCTTCCGGAAAATTATAAATAGGCAATCCGAACGTAGATTCGGTTATAAAATTCTGACATTTTACAGGCTCGAAGGGAACGGTGTAATGATCTGACTTCACTTTGTAATCACCCGACACCACCCACACTTCACCTTTATATTCAAGCCGCACCTGCGCAGAGCCAAGGATGTGGCCCGCGGGGTAGAGGCTAATGTTTACCCCATTCATTTGAATGGGTTGATGATAATTGAGTGTTTGAAGGGATATATTTCCAAGTCTGTATTTTAAAATATTTTCAGATTGGGTATGCGCGAGATATTCTTTATTACCAACGCGCGCATGATCGGAGTGAGCATGTGTTATAATGGCTTTATTAACCGGTTGCCAGGGATCGATATAAACATCGGCCTGCCTGCAATAAATACCTTTATTTGTGAACTGAATGAGCACTATTTTATACGCGGTTTCATTAGAAGACCGTCATTTAAAATTCACAAAAAATGTGCCCGGAGAAATTAAGTTTAACTTTTAAGTAACTCTTCCCAGAATTCGGCGCCGCGCCTGGTATGGGGTATTACAATGGTGCCTCCAACGATATTGGCCACTGCGAAAACTTCGTAAATTTCTTCAGTGCTGCATTTTTGTTCATGACACTTTAACA
The DNA here is from genome assembly GCA_025963735.1 of Bacteroidota bacterium. Taxonomy (GTDB): domain Bacteria; phylum Bacteroidota; class Bacteroidia; order B-17B0; family Aurantibacillaceae; genus Aurantibacillus. The sequence goes on along the minus strand of JAOQAF010000074.1, from coordinate 736 downwards.
AATGATATTTAATGCAGTCATCGCAGCGTAAAACCATACTGGCCACTAATCCAAGAAGCTCTTTGGTTTTTACGGGCAAAACACCTTCGGAGTATGTTTGAGTATCCAGGTTAAATAAACGTTTGATAACAAGATTATCTTTTCCTAAAATAACATCGTTCATCTTTGAACGGTAATCATTGAATTCTTCTATTTGGTTTTTCATGGGTTTATGTTTGATGGTAGTTATATCGTACAAAGATGCCGGTTAGAGTTTATGTGTTTTTGCGTGGTTTATAATTTGTCGCGCAAAGGCGCAGAGGTCGCAGAGTTAATTTTATATTTCGTTAAATTGTTTTGAGGTTTGTTGTTATGTTTCGCAAGGCCCAGAGCCTGAAGGGGTGAATAACCAAGGCTTGGTTTTTATAAATTATTCACTACTCTGTGAAATCCATTCTTGAGAAGTTCAACATTAAAATTAACTAGGATTCCCAGTTTTTTATCTGTAAGTTTTAAATAAGTTAAAACCTGTTTATAATGGACGGGATTAATACTTTCTATGGATTTTATTTCTACAATTACTTTGTTGTCTATTATTAAATCTGCTCTGAACCCTACATCAAGTTTTACCTTTTCATATGTAACTGAAATGGGATATTGTCTCTTGAAAGGAATATTATTTTTTTGTAGCTCATAACAAATAACCTCTTCATAAACACTCTCTAATAAGCCTGGTCCAAGATTGATGTGAATTTTA
>JAOQAF010000064.1 GCA_025963735.1 Bacteroidota bacterium | reverse complement strand
ACCCTTTTGAATTTGATTATAAAACTTATTTATCCAACAGGCAGATCCATTATATGTCGTTTATTGACAGCACTTCCTTTGCTGAAACCACTGCACCATCACCTCTCTCTTTATGGTGGCGTACAGGCCTTTATGTAAAGCAATACATTTTAAATAATCTTAAGAACAGCGGTCTTACACAGGAAGCTTATGCCATTAGTGCCGCGTTACTAACCGGATATGATCACGATATAAATTCATCGGTAATGGAAGCTTTTTCTCATTCCGGTACCCTCCATGTGTTGTCCGTTTCAGGTTTACATACCGGATTAATTTATGTTGTACTATCTTTTTTATTTGATCTGATTGACAGAAAGAAAAACTATAAAATGGGTAAGTTCATTTTCATTACCTGCGGTCTTTGGTTTTTTGCTTTAATTACCGGGTTTTCGGCGCCGGTTCTTCGCGCTGTGATAATGTTTAATTTACTTGGATTTGGAAAAATATTTTTCAGAAACGATTTCAGGAACCAGATCAATATATTATTGGTTTCCGCTTTTATGTTGCTTTTTCAGGATCCTTACCTTCTTACAGACATCGGCTTTCAGCTTAGTTATTTTGCCTTATTTGGCATTCTTTTCTTTCAGCCTGTTTTCATGAATGTATGGCAACCTGAAAAAAAGTATCAGGTGTTTGTATGGCAAAGCGTCACGGCGTCGTTTGCAGCTACTTTAACTACATTACCTCTTACTTTATTTTATTTTAAACAGTTTCCTTTCTGGTTTTTTATTACCAATCTTTTAGTTGTTCCTGCTACGTTTGGGGTGTTAATACTGGCCCTATTGGTTGTTCTTAAAATCAATAAAGTCGCGCTTATAATAAATGCCATCATTAAATTTTTAATTTATTTTATTGGTTTGTTCAACGTACCTCTTGTTGGATTTATTGACAATATTCATTTTCAGCTGTGGGACGCATTATTACTTTCATTATTTATTATCGGTATATCCATGGCCGTTAATTACAGGTCTTATAAACAACTTGTTTTTTCATTTACCGTACTTATATTTTGGCAAATAAATGGACTTTGTATTTCTTACTTTTTAAAGAATGAAAATATTTTTTCGGTTTATCATCTTAAAAAACAATATGCCTACAGCATAAAGAACAAGCAAGTTGTACAGCTTAGTAAACTCAAAACCCCCGATTATAATTTTCATGTAAAGCCACATGTTAATTCGTTTAATTATCCGGTATTAAAAGAATCAGCTTTTAACTATGTGAAGTATAAAGACAAATGTTTTTTAATACTTAATAAGAAAAACAGGATGCCGTTTTGCAATTATAACGAAGTATCTACACTTATTATTTCTGACAATTTTGATCTTAGACCCCGGCATCTGAACAACTTCGCCCATTTAAAAACAATAGTAAGTGATGGTTCAAATAATCCGTATGTTATTAAACATTTGGCTGAATTATGTAGTAAATTTGATCTTGTGTTTTATGATACAAAAACGAAGGGCGCTTACCTTGAGACTTTATAATAAGTCTTAAAAGAGAGAGGTTTAAAAGAAACAATAATGAAACTTAGAATTGGAGATAAAGTGCGGTTTTTAAATGAAACCGGTGAAGGGAAAGTTTCTCGTATAAAAGATAAAAATACTGTTTTTGTAGAGATGCCGGATGGTTTCGAAATTCCCTATCTTATTTCGCAGCTGGTTCCAATACATACCGAACTCATAATTGACAGAGACGCTGAGAACATTGAACTTAGTCCGGAAGCACAAATAACCGACGCCGTTTATTTTATTATAGAGCCCGATCACGAACTGCCTACGCTTATTACCGATTACAGAATTTATTTGTTCAATGCTTCTTCTTTCAATTTGTTATACTCTTATTCGATTAAAGACGGTGAATACTATCAAACACTCAGGCATGGTGAAATGGGAGCTTATCAGAAAATTTTATTAAAGCAGGTTAAAATAGATTATTTCAAAGCGCATAATTATCATAAGTTAGACTGTGTTTTATTTAAAAATGGATTTTTTAAAGCTCAATTACCAATTGCCGAAATACTTTATCTTAGTCCGGAAGCCTTGCGGCAGGCAAGAACTATAAAACACGAGGAATTTGATTTTCCGGTACATGGTTTTTTATTAAAAGATGAGTTTTTAAACACCCGTGAAATTGAGCATAATTTAACTGATGCAGATATACAACGCGTAAAAAGTATAAAAGAGTTTAAAACCAAAGCCACTGTTTCAAGATCGAAAAAAGAATATTTAAAATCACTTGAAAAAGAAGTGGATCTGCACATTGAAGAGTTGATGAAAAATACAAAAGGATTAAGCAATTATGAGATGTTAAACATTCAGCTTGAAAGGGTGGAACAGGAACTGGACAAGGCTATGGCCGGTAATATTAAAAAAATAGTTTTTATTCATGGAGTTGGGAATGGCCGCCTGAAGCAGGAAATTATTGGAATATTAAAAGCTACCAAAGGCATAACGTTTCATGATGCATCTTATAAGGATTACGGCTTTGGCGCAACACAGGTAAATATTTTGTAAGGCCTTTACTTTAAAAATAATTTAGAATTTAATATATGATTCCATTTTCACCTCCAAGAATTGACGACAAAATTTGTAATGAAGTAGTAGCGGCTCTTAAAAGCGGTTGGATTACAACCGGCCCACGCACCAAATCATTTGAAAAAAAAATAACTGAGTATTGTGGTAACAAGGCAAGCCTTTGTTTAAATTCAGCAACGGCAGGTCTTGAAATTATGCTTCGGTGGTACGGAGTAGGAGAGGGCGATGAGGTTATCTTACCCGCATATACCTACTCTGCCACTGCCAATGTAATTATACATTGCGGAGCCAGGCCCGTTTTTGTGGATGTAAACGCACACGACTTTAATATAAATATAAAAGAAGTTGAGAAAGCAATTACAAACGAAACAAAAGTTATAATGCCTGTTGATTTCGGAGGGATGCCTTGTGATTATGAAGCGTTGAACATATTAGTGAGAGAACAAAAAAATAAGTTTGTAGCCGCGAATGAAATTCAGAAAAAACTTGGACGGATTTTAATTTTAAGTGATTCGGCACACAGTTTCGGAGCTTCGATCAATAATAAAAAAGCAGGTTCATTGTGTGACGTAAGTGTGTTTTCTTTTCATGCTGTTAAAAATCTAAGTACTGCTGAAGGTGGTGCCATTGCCTTAAATTTTGAAGAACCTTTGTTTGATAACCGGACTATTTATAATCATCTGTGTGTTAAAACGCTGCATGGTCAGAATAAAGATGCGCTCGCTAAAACGCAAAAGGGTAACTGGAAATATGATATTGTGGAGGCAGGTTATAAATGTAACATGACTGACATAGCGGCTTCAATTGGTTTAGTAGAGTTAGAGCGTTATGACAGCGACACTCAGGTTAAAAGAAAACATATTATTGACCTTTATCAAACTTTATTAAAGTCAGACAACCGGTTGGAGTTGCCTTTATATGAAACAGATGGAAAGAAAAGCTCGTATCATTTATATCCTTTACGGATTAAAAATATTACCGAGCAACAGCGCGACCGTATAATGCAGGAAATATTTGATCGCGATGTAAGTGTTAATGTTCATTTTATACCGGTGCCCGGGATGAGTTTTTATAAGAAGCTTGGTTATAATTTACAGGATTATAAAACCACCTATGACAATTTCAGCAGGGAAATAAGTCTTCCCGTATTTTATGACCTGAGCGATGAACAAATTAAAACAGTAGTTAATGCTGTTATTGCAGCCCTGGATAAAGTATGCTGAAGCGTTTGTTTGATATTGGTTTTTCATTGATTGGAATTATTATTCTTCTGCCGTTTTTATTTATCATTTCCGTTGCCATTATTATAAACAGCGGTTTTCCGGTATTTTATCTGCAGCAAAGAGTAGGTGAAAAGGGTATTGATTTTTTTCTATATAAATTCCGCACCATGCGGAAAGGCTCGGATAAAAAAGGATTGTTGACTGTTGGAGGAAAAGACCCGCGGATTACCGGGATAGGATATTTTTTAAGGAAATATAAGCTCGATGAATTACCTCAGTTGTTTAATGTATTGATGGGAACAATGAGTTTAGTTGGACCGCGCCCGGAAGTACGGAAGTATGTTGATATGTATACGCCTGAGCAAAAAAATGTGCTAAATGTAAAACCAGGAATAACAGATTATGCTTCGCTTGAATATTTCAATGAAAATGAATTACTGGCTTTGTCGGCGGATCCTGAAAAAACATACATCACTGAAATTATGCCTGCTAAACTTGAACTGAATAAAAAATATATCAGTGATGCAAATGTTTCAACAGATATAAAAATTATTTTCAGGACTTTTAAAAAGATCCTTTCTTAATGAAGCTTGTTTTTGTACTGCTTTTTGGTTAATATTGGTAGTATGAACAACTTGAATAAAATTGGTGTTACAATTATTTTCTTCCTTTTCACATCTTTTTTTTATTCCCAAACAAATTCAACCTGCCAGAACGCCATTCTTTTCAGTCCTAATCCAATGGTTCCATATCCTGCCGGTGTAAATTCAGGCAATGCCCAGAATGGTCCCAATTATGGATGTTTAGGCTCTCAACCTAATCCTGCGTGGTACTATCTTCAAATTTCCGGAAGTGGAAGTTTAGTGCTTACGTTTTCCGGAAGCGGATCTCAGGACATTGATTATGTGGCGTATGGTCCGTTTAATTCATTATCCTCTATATGTAACAGCCTAACTGCTAATAAAATTATTGGCTGCAGTTTTTCAGGGAGCCCAAGCGAAACGCTTACAATCTCTAACGCACTCGCCGGTGAATATTACATGATGATGATTACCAATTATTCCAATTACTCGCAAAATATTATTTTCACGCAACAGGCGGGAAACGGCACCCTTGCGGGGAATTATTTAAATCTAACGTGCAGCCCTTTGTGTCCGGGTATTTCTGCAACCTTAACCAGTAATTCTTATAATCTGTCAAATGCTTCGTTTTCTTTAAATCCTGGTGGATTTACTTCTTCAACTCCAACCTTTGTTATAAATCCTTTTGTTACTACAAATTACACTTTGGTTTGCACCGGCGTTAACAGTCAAAGCGTGACACAAACCGTATCGTCCACCTTCAGTGTTGTTGCTAACGATTCACCAACCCTTGCTGCTACCATTGTGAGTCCAACAATATGTGCCGGCTCTTCTGCAAGTATAATAGTTAGCGGCGCTTTAACCTATACATGGAGCAATGGACTAAGCACAGCAGATTCGGTTGCGGTCGTATCCCCCTCTACAAGTACTATTTACTCAGTAATTGGAACTTCAAGTGGCGGATGTACTGACAGCTTACAAATAACTCAGTATGTTGAAAGTTGCACAGGTTTATTACCGGCTGAAATAACATCACAAAAACTTCTCAATCTTTTTCCAAATCCTGCGGGGAATACGCTTAGCATTAGATGTAACTCCTTTAAAAATAACGATGTTGTTTCTATGATTATATACGGAATCACAGGAGAGATGATTCACACTGATACCATTCAGTTTTTAAACGATGAATCCTATATAAATACACAAGCACTTTTTTCAGGAATGTATTTATTGGTCTTTAAAAATAATGTTTCCGTAATAACAAAACGGTTTACGGTTTTAAAATAATCTTTTATTTTTTCTTCACGATAAGAATAATATCGTTTTCTAAGGGCAAATACCCGAACTCATAACAAAAGGTATACGTATGATTATTTTTGGTGGTATTTTGATTGGTGTGAAATGAAAAGTTAAACCCCTTATCTAAAAGTTTTTGTTTAGGCAGAGTGGTTTTTTCGCCCTGAAGAAGTTCTTCAAGAATACGGCGATTTTTCCTGAGGGTGTTATTAATGTTTCTTACCAGGTTATTACTGTCGCTGTTCAGCTTGTTGTTAAAGGCGTTACGACAAAGATCGCTGCAGAATTTTTTATCAATCCTGCCTTTGATAACCTCGCCGCATTCTTCGCATTTACGTGTTTCCATTTTTTTTAAGCGGCGTTAATACGTGAGACACGAATTAGCATTAATTTCACTAATTAGTTTTGGTTAATATTTATTGGTTTTTTATAAAACAGTCCTTTTATATTTTATACTCTTCTCAGAAATTAACGAATAAGGCAAGTTTAGTTTTGAAGTTGCAAGATAATATTGTTTAATATGTCTTTCAGTTAACCTTTAGTGTAAATTCGTGTCTGAATGCACCGGCAATAATTCCGCACTTTCAGTATTAATATTTATTTAAATGTCCGTATCAATTCGTTCAAATTAGTGTCTAATTGTAGGCAGGCAAAAATCCATAGTTCTTTCCAAACTCCAGCATTTGTTTTACGAAGTTTTTCGGATATTCAATTTTTACATCAATAATTTTTTCGCCTTCCATTACAGGAATTAACTTTGGCTGTATAAAACCCTGGTAAGGCGACATCTTCAACGAGGCATAACGTTCAAGAACTTCTTTATGTAAAGCTTTATCGACCTTTACTCCATAGTTCTCAATTAAGGCCTGTCCCGCTTTAAAATCTCCCTGCGATTTGATCCGCTGAATTTCCCTTAAAAGATCTCCAAACAAAACTCTAAGTTTTTCATAATCATTAATTACAAAAAACGTTTTACCATTTTCCATTTTCTTCTCTATTACATTATCTTTTTTTCCTTTTTCGTATACCCAGGCCGATACCATAAGGCGGTTGCGCATATGGGCTTCTTCAATGTTTTTACCTGCTTTAATACGTGATAGCTGTATAATTAAGCCTTTGGTGATGTATTCATCATAAGCAGCTTTACCATAATCAAGTGATGGCATTACTCCTAATTCAACCAATTTCTTATCCATTAAATAATACAAGGCTACCAGGTCAGCGCGACCTTCTTCCAGAGCGCTCGCGTAATTTTTTAATGTTTCGCTCGATGAACCAATGCCAGGTTCTGTTTGTCCGCTTGCATGACCAATTACCTCGTGCATATCGGTATGTAATTTATCTCCTAAAGAAGCGCATTTCAACACACGTTGTTTGATTTCATCTGTGTAATAAAATTCGTTTACTACGCTTCCGCCGGCGGCCTGGTCGTAAGCTTCCACAATGTTTCCCAGGTTAACCGATTTGCTTCCGTGTACTTCACGGATCCATTCATTGTTCGGCAGGTTAATTCCTATCGGAGTGCTTGGTGATGAGTCGCCCGTTTCCACAACAGCATTAATTACTTTTGCCGAAATGCCTTTTACGTTTTTCTTTTTGTGTTGCGGAAGTATGGATGAGTTATCTTCAAACCATTGCGCTTCAGCCCCAATAGCCGCAATGCGTTTACTTGCTTCAAAATCTTTTACAGAAACCACAGATTCAAAAGTTCCTTTTCTCCCAAGTGGATCTTCATACACTTCTATAAATCCGTTAACAACATCCACCGAGCTTTCGGTATCCTTAACCCAGGCAATATTGTATTCATCAAAATCTTTTAAATCGCCGCTTTTATAAAACTTTATCAGTTTTATTAAGGCGTTTTTTTGATTGTCGTTTTCTGCCACCGTTACCGCTTTCTCAAGCCAATAAACAATTTTTTCAATAGCTTGAGTGTACATGCCACCAACCATCCATTTCTTTTCAACAAGTTTTCCGTTTTCTTTTACAACTTTGCTGTTTAAACCGTAGCTTGGGTTTTCCTTGCTTTTTTTATCTATCATTGCCGCATAAAAATCATTTACTTCTTTTTGGGTAACGCCTTCATAAAAATTAACGGCGGAAGATTTTACAAGATCTGTTTTTGAATCGAGACTTACTTTCTTAGGAGCAATGGCCGGATCAAAAATTAAATTGGTTATAAATTCAGCAAACTGATTTTTGCTTTGATTTTTATTTAATGGGAGAAGTGTTGAATCAGACCCGATAATAAGATCCTTAAAAAAAGTTTTATCACACTCCGGAAAAAACTTATCCATGCTGTAATGGTGATGAATACCGTTACTGAACCATACACGTTTGGCATACACTAAAAACTTTTGGTATTGCTCATTCTCCACTTCGCCTTTATAATTTCCAACAATGGCTTCAAGGGTTTTCCGGATAGTGAGATTGTGTTTGTAATTCTGATCGTAAAAAATATCACGCCCGCTTAAAGCAGCTTCATATAAATAAAATAACAATGCCTTTATTTGTAAAGGCATTTTATCAAAATCCTTAACCTGATAACGTAAGATTCTTAAATCAGAAAATTGTTCTGAAACATATTCAAATTTATCTTCGTGTTTAGAAGTATCACCGGCCATTACTGTATCTTTTTTAATAGCGACTTTATGCTGAGTCATTTCATTATTGTGAGAAGTGCATGAAACCAGCAATGCGCTTAAAGCGAGGATTTTAAAATAGAAATTCATAATTTATTTTTGCGTAGCAAGTTTAAGTAAAATTTAAAGGTTGTGCAAGAAAAAAGGGCGAACCGCAGAGGGGCTAAGAAGCAATTTCTTTAGGATAACAAATAAAATACTTGGTAACGGTTTTACTTAAACTCTGGATGTTAAGCTGATCACTTGCCTGGGCAACATCCATAATAGTGCCATTATTCATAAGCATGTTAATGTTAAAGCTGTTGGCGTTATACGCGCTGTTATTCACAGTGTCAGTAAAAACAAAATACGACGCCTCTTTTTTACTGATCTGATAATATTTGCATGCTCTTTCAATCATTATGTTTTTATGGGAAGTAATGATTGGGGTGCTTTGTAATTCAATTTTGTAAAGTTTTCTTTCTAAAAGGTTACTGCATAGTTTTTGCAGTATTTTATCGTTGTGATCGGCCCACACTTTTATTGAGGCCATAATATCATTGTCATCCAGTTTCGAAAACTTATCCAACAGACTCTTGTCTTTCTCAAAATCTGCCATTGTAAAATTATTTTTTAAAAAAAGCTGCAGGGTGGGTGTGGCAAATAACTCAATGTTTGAAGCTGCCAGTTCTTTAGCACGTTTTAAAATATTTACGAGTAGGGTTTCGGCGCTTAGTACTGTTTTGTGCAGGTAAACCTGCCAGTACATTAACCTTCTTGCTATTAAAAATTTCTCAATGCTATAAATGGCTTTTTGTTCAATAACCAGTTGATTTTTTACAACATTAAGCATTTTAATGATCCGGTCGCTGCTTATAACACCTTCACTAACACCTGTAAAAAAACTATCACGCTTTAAATAATCCAGCCTGTCAACATCCAATTGAGAACTTACCAGTTGGTGAAGGAAAAGTTTTTTATGTTCGTTATTAAAAATTTTAATGGCTAAGGAAAGTTTCCCTTTAAATTCTTTGTTAAGAGCGTCCATTAAAAAGCTGCTGATAGTTTCGTGGCTGATGCCTTTAACAATGCTGTGCTCTAAAGCGTGGGAAAAAGGCCCGTGTCCTATATCGTGTAATAATATCGCAATAAGTACAGCTTGTTCCTCATCTTCGGTAATTACAATGTCCTTTTGTTTCAAAGTAAGAACAGCTTCCTGCATCAGGTGCATGGCGCCAATAGCGTGATGAAAGCGGGTGTGCAATGCACCGGGATAAACCAGGTTGGTAAGGCCCAATTGTTTTATGCGTCTTAAACGTTGAAAGTACGGATGATTGATTAAATCATAAATAATATCGTTAGGAAGAGTAACAAAGCCATAAATAGGGTCATTGATAATCTTTCGTTTATTATAGGTCATTTAAAAGTATTCGTTTTCTAATAAAAAAATATATAATTTTTTAACAGCTGCGGCAATAATAGACATAAATTTAATACGTTATTTGTAATTAAACCACATATGGAAAAAATAATAATTCTCTGGGCCGATGATGAAATTGATATGCTAAAACCGCATATCTTATTTTTAAATGATAAGGGCTACGAAGTAATAACCGCGCAAAGCGGAGACGAAGCGTTAGACGTGGTTAAAGAAAATAAAAACATTAGCGTTGTATTGCTCGATGAAAACATGCCCGGTATTTCAGGACTGGAAACCCTTATAAAAATTAAACAGATTAATGGCGATATTCCGGTGATTATGATTACCAAAAGTGAGGAAGAGCTGATTATGGAGGAAGCCATAGGAGGTAAGATTGCCGACTATTTAATAAAACCTGTTAATCCTAACCAGATTTTGTTATCGCTTAAAAAAACCCTTGATAACAAACGGCTGGTTAATGAAAAAACCAATACCGAATACAGAAAGGAATTTGGTAATATAGGCATGCAGATCAATGATAACCTTAGCTGGCAGGATTGGATGGATCTGTATAAAAAAATTGTTTACTGGGAACTTGAGATGGATAAGCTTCAGGACAAAAGCATGCTTGAAGTTTTAAAAATGCAGAAATCAGATGCCAATGCTCAGTTTTTTAAATTCATTGAAAAAAATTATGTCAGCTGGTTAGGCCCTAAAGCACAAAATCCCCCAACAATTAGTCATAAACTCATTAAAAATAAATTTATTTCAGAGCTTAATAAACCCGAACCTGTTTTTTTTATTTTGATCGACAATCTGCGTTACGATCAGTGGAAGGTAATTCAGCCGATTATTCAGGATTATTATAAGGTTGAAAAGGAAGAGACGTATTACGGTATTTTGCCTACTGCCACACAGTATGCCCGAAATGCCATATTCAGCGGAATGTTACCAACTGAAATGGAAAAAATGTTTCCTGATATGTGGCTGAACGATGAAGATGAGGGCGGTAAGAATATGCACGAAGAAGCTTTTTTACAGGCGCAGATCAAACGGATACTGGCAAAAGAGGTTAAGATGAGTTATACCAAGATCACGAATTTTAACGCGGGAAAAAAGTTAGCGGATAATCTTCATCATTTACTGCAGAATAAATTGAATGTAATCGTTTATAATTTTGTTGACATGCTGAGCCATGCCCGCACCGAAATGGAAGTGATCCGTGAACTCGCGGAAAATGAGCCCGCTTACCGAAGTATTACCTTAAGCTGGTTCGAACATTCTCCCTTGCTTGATATTATTAAACAACTGGCCGATAAAAAAATTAAAATTGTAATCACCACCGATCATGGTACCGTTCATGTAAAGGAACCTACCAAGATACTGGGAGATAAAAATGTAAATAATAATTTGCGCTATAAGCAGGGAAAGGCGTTAGATTATAATGCCAAAGAGGTGTTTGAAATTAAAAATCCTTCCGATGCTTTTCTTCCGAAACTGCACCCAAGTTCGCGGTTTGTGTTTGCCCGTGAAGACCGGTTTTTCGCTTACCCTAATAATTTTAATTATTATGTAAATTACTATAAAAACACTTTTCAACATGGAGGCGTGAGTCTTGAAGAAATAATAATTCCTTACGTAACCTTAACGGCCAAATAGTTTTAAGGTGAATAATTTTGAACTGGAATATTCGCTCGAAACTTTACCCGTTATTGCCAGGGAACTGTTGGCTTTTTGTGGTGATGCCCGTGTTTGCCTGTTCGATGCGCCCATGGGAGCGGGTAAAACAACTCTTATTAAAGAACTTTGTAAAACGCTGGGCAGTAAAGATGCGTTTAGCAGCCCAACTTTTGCCATTGTTAATGAATATGGTTACCCTGAAGGAAAGATCTTTCATTTTGATTTGTACAGGTTAAACAATCCTGAAGAGCTGCTCGACATTGGATTTGAAGAGTACATACATTCCGGCAATTACTGCTTTATTGAATGGCCGGAACTTGCGGAGGAATACATAACCGGCAACTTTATTAAAGTTTCCATTAAGAACCTCGGGAATATACGCTATCTTCACGCAACGAACTCTTAATGTACTATATACCCAGGGCGCTCTTTTCTTGTTTACTTTTAGTTACCAGTTTCTCTTTCTCACAAACTGATTCTTTAAAAAAGAAACACAAACACTGGTATGTTACCTGGGGCTATACCCGTGCCGTTTACAGTAAAAGTACCATTCATTTCAAAGATCTTTCCAATTCCTACCACGATTATACGCAACAAAACAACTACTACGATTTTACCTTGTACAATGTTAAAGCGGCCGATAAAGCAGATTTTGACAAATTGGGTGATATAATTAATATAACCATTCCCCAGTATGTTTTCCGTATAGGCTATTCATTTAATAACAACTGGGGAATTGAGCTTAATTACGATCATACAAAATACGTGGTTAACGATTGGCAGAATGCACGTATAAAAGGACAAATAAGCGGCAGATACATCGACGGCGATACGATCCTTAATCCTGACAGATTTTTGCATTTTGAACATACTGATGGCGCCAATTTCTGGATGATAAACGCGGTTAGAAAAGTTCAATTATATAAACCTTCAAAAAACTTTATTTTGTCATGGGTATTAAAACCAGGCGCCGGTGTTGTGATACCCAGAACCGATGTGACCTTATTTGGCGAGCGTTTAAATAACCGCTGGCACCTTGCCGGTTGGATAGTGGGAGTGGAAAGCGGTATGCGCATGGAGTTTTGCAAACACGGCTTTTTTGAATTTGTGGCTAAAGGTTCATATGCCGATTATATTCAGGTGTTAGTGTTAGGTAAAGGAAATGGTAAAGCCAATCATCATTTCTTTACAGGTCAGTTAACTGCAACGCTTGGAGTGAAATTTGGAAGTTAGTTCTCAAGCAATTTTGACAGTTATATCACTATTTTATTTCCAAGGTGTTTAGGTTTTGTATTTAAAATATAAAGATCAAGCACACATCTTATCCTCGAAAAAAATTCACGGAATGTCATTTTAGCTGTTTTTTGAGTGGTTACCTTTTTTGCATTAAAAGCAAAAGCAGTTAAACCAATTTTTTCTGCAATAAACACCGCCCGGGCATTATGAAACTGTTGTGAAATTACAATTACGCTGTCCTGCCCGAAGATATCCTTACAGCGCACCATACTGTCAAAAGTTCTTAACCCCGCGTAATCCAACACGAGACAACTGTCAGGAACGCCTTTTAACATAAGGGCTTTTCGCATGTCTTTGGGTTCGTTATAATCGTAAACTCTGTTGTCGCCGCTTAAAATTATTTTTTTTATTTTTCCGGTTTCATAAAGTTTAGCTGCAGCGTCTATTCTGCGCGAAAAATAAAGATTATCTGAACCATCACCAAGGTGAGCCGATGTTCCAAGCAAAAGCCCGGTGTAACATTCCGGAAGCTCATTCACATCATTGTATAACTTCTTATCTGTTGAACATTCAATCCAGAAATAACAAACTGTACCGGAAGCCATGGTAATAATTAACAGATAAATTGCCCATTTTATAATTTTTCTGAAAAGATAAAACATCATTTAAAAAATAAAAATATCGGCGCAAACAAAAATGCTAAAGATAACACTGGCAATGCCGTTAGTGGTTGCAAAGGCAAGATCTACCTTACTTAAATCGTGTGGTTTTACAAGAGTGTGCTGATAAAATAAAAGCGCGGTGAATAAAGAAGCGCCGATTATATAAACCCAATGAAACTGACCAGTGAAATAAGCTGCGGCAACAAGGCAGGCCGCTAAAAAATGAAGAACTTCTGATAATCGTAAAGCGTTTTTTTTACCTAAAAAAACCGGTATGGATTTTAAATTATTGTTGCGGTCAAATTCTTCATCCTGTAATGCATAAATAATATCGAATCCGCTTACCCAAAATAATACAACGCATCCAAACAGTACAGGAAGAAGCGCGAATTTTTCGGTAACCGCTATATATGCGCCAACCGGGGCCAGCGCCAACCCAATACCTAAAATAACATGGCATAAAGGTGTAAAACGTTTTGTGAAACTGTAACCCAGAATTACAAGTAAAGCAACAGGTGATAATAAAAAGCAAAGATGATTAATGAAATAAGTGCACAGCATAAAACTTACACTGCAAATTATTGTAAATACTGCCGCTGAAAACGAACCAATTGTTCCGGAAGGAATTTCACGTATGGCTGTTCTGGGATTTTTAGCATCGAACGCCCTGTCAATATATCTGTTAAAGGCCATAGCCGCACTTCGCGCGAAAACCATGCACAGTACAACCATTACTAATTTAAACCAGTTAAACGCAACATTACCCGGGCGAATAGCCAGGCAATAGCCTATTATTGCAAACGGTAAAGCAAAAATAGTGTGGCTGAACTTAATGAGCGATAAATATTTTGAAATGGTTTTAATAAAGCTGAAGTAAATATAGGAAGGAAAATTTTTACTTTCCGCGGCCTTGTAAAACAATTAACACAGTATGTACAAGAATTTTAAAATCAAGTAATAAACTCATGTTCTCCACATATAATATATCAAACTTAAGGCGATCGATCATCTGATCAACGTTTTCGGCATAACCATATTTTACCTGTCCCCAACTGGTAATGCCAGGCCTTACTTTTTGAAGGTGTTTATAATGAGGCGCTCTTTCAACAATTTTATCAATGTAAAAACTTCTTTCAGGACGGGGACCTACAATACTCATGTCGCCAATTAGTACGTTAAAAAACTGAGGCATTTCATCGAGCCTTACTTTTCGTAAAAACCTGCCCAAAGGCGTTACCCGCGGATCATTTTCGCTCGATAAAGCCGGTCCGTTTTTTTCTGCGTCTAAAAACATGGTTCTGAATTTTAAAATAAAAAATGGTTTGCCATGAATGCCTATTCTTTCCTGCTTAAAAAACATGGGACCCTTAGAGCCAAGCTTTACAAGTATACCAATAAGAAGATACAACCAACTGAAAAATAAAAGTACAACAGCCGAGATGGAAACATCCAGGAAACGTTTTACGGAAATTTGCCATTCGGGTATAATTTTATTTTTTATTTCAATGAGCGGTGTGCCTAAAATGGTGTTCATTTTTACATGGCCGCTTAAAATGTCATAGATATCGGGAATTATTTTAATAATTACGCCCATATCACTTAATTCATTTACAATGTTTTTAATGTATTCATGCTCCCAAGATTCAAGCGCTATAATTACTTCTTCTACATGATGATTTTCAACAATGGATTTTATATCATGGTATTCGCCCAAATGCGGGAGTTCGGTTTTTAAAAGTTCTGAATAACCATTTTTACCTTCAATGTGAACAAAGCCAATAAATTTATTTCCAATACCATATTTAAGCGCGTTAATTTCTTTAAACATTTTAAGGGCCCTTTCATTACTGCCTATGATAAGGGTATTAAATCCGAATTTTCGTTCATGGATTTGTTTATTGGTGTAGCCTGATAAAAATAAACGGGAAGTAGCGGTTAAAAAAAAGTGCAAGGCAAATAACATGAAATACATCTTATAGTACAGTTTATAAGAGGCCACGTAATCATCCAGTAAAAACACAAAAAATATAACGGTTACTCCAATAATGGAAGTTATAAGCACCTGTACAAATTCATTGATGCGCGAGCGGCGCAAAACATTATTATACGACCCCGAGAGATAATATACCAGCACCCAGATTAGTGGAAGCACTGCAACGCTGATCAGAAAATTATTATCAAAAATTCTGGAGTCAAAATCGCCGGTTTTAAGAGGATCAATTTGGGTTTTACGGTAAATGTTAAAGAGAGTCCAAGCAGTAGCGGCTGATAAAAAATCAGTGACTAAATAATATATGGTACGCTGCCTTTGCTTCACTTATAAGTATATAAGTTTTATATTATCTAACCATACGCGCGCCCCGGGGTTATCGTTGGTTTGTATCTGAAAAAATATTTTATAGGAAGAAGATTTAGGAGGTCCGCTTACAACGTCGGCCAACTGAATATATATTTTATTCCAGTCGGCATGTGGTTTAACAATAAGCGCCGGTTTTAAATTTACGCCATCGGTTAAACCAACCGCAAAATCCTGATTGCCTTTATAATTCACCTCCAGGTAAACGTTTGAATTGCCCGATGGAAGAGTATAAGAAAGAGAAGATTCAACCCTGGCGGTAAATGAATTGCCGTTTAATCCAAACTCTACTGATTTTCCTTCATAGCTTTCGGAAGGCGCGGCAATTTTAAAAACAAAGTTGGTATCTGAATTTAATGATTTAATAAGGCTGTAGCCAATTGGATTGTCAAAATTTTCCTGCCAGGCAAACTTAACATTAGAGTTATAAGTAAAGGTAAAGGGCCTGGTAATTGTTTTGCCGCTTTCAACAAGGGTGTCAAATGTTAGCGGCTGATAAAACAACCAGTAAATGGAAAGGTCTTTAATACCGTTATTTTTAATTCCCGCGAACACATCAATTTTAGCGTTAGAATTTTTTGTCACTATGGGCATGGTATTTCCAACCGGATAAGCGCCCTGAAATTTACCGTTGACATATAAATAAAGGTCGGTTATTTTATTGCTCCCTGAGCCCTGCATGGTTGTTGTTGCTACTGATACCTTGCCGGCCTTGAGGAAGAAAGCTTCCGGAGCGGGTTGATATTTTTTACAGGAGAGAAATAAAAAAATGTAACCGCTTAAAACAAAAAGTGAAAAATATCTCATACTAGCCAAATGCCTTCTTAAATGTCAAAATTATAAAATATTCACACATTTCCCTTAAACAATTGTTGTTATCACGAGATCTTTGATTCAATCTCAAAGGCAAGTTCCATCACTTTTATAGAATCTTCGAGGCTCACCTTAACAGGTTTGTTTGAGTTGATACTAGTATAAAACGCATTTAACTCCTCATTTATTGCATTGGTTGGTAATATTATCGGATGTTCAAACACCAGTTCTTTTTTAGGTAAGCCCGCCAATGGTTCAAATACCATGTTGCCGGAGGCAGGTCCCGCGTTTTTCAGAGAAGCTACTTCTGTTATTTTATCGAGAAGGTTAATGCTCACAAAGTTTTTATCTGTAAACACCCTGAATTTGCGCGTGTTTTTAAGGGCCATCCGGTTTGTGGTAATATTGGCCACACAGCCGTTATCAAACTCAACACGGGCATTGGCTATATCTGCCGATTTGCTAACAAAAGCGGCTCCGTTGGCACTTATTCTTTTTACGTTGGCTTTTACCACGCTTAACACCAAATCAAGGTCATGCATCATCAGATCAAGAACAACCGATACATCGGTTCCGCGAGAATTATATTGAGCCAACCGGTGAACTTCGATAAACAAAGGATTTTTAAGATAAGGCTGCGCGGTAATAAAAGCGGGATTAAATCTCTCGACATGACCAATTTGTGCCAGTACCCCGGCTTCACTCGTTAGAAGCTGCAATTGCTTTGCCTGTGCAAGGGTAGAAGTGACAGGTTTTTCTATAAATACATGTTTGCTGTTGATAATGCATTGGCGCGCAATTTCAAAATGGGTATTTCCGGGCGTTACAATATCTATTACTTCGGCGCTTGAAATCGCTTCTTCGAGCGAAGCAAACGCTTTTATCTGATATTGAATGGAAAGATCGTTGGTAAGTTCTTTATCTATATCATAAATACCCACAAGGTTCCAGTTAGGATTGTCTTTTAAAAGCCTGAGGTGAATTTTTCCGAGATAGCCTAAACCAATGAGGGCAATGTTTTTTATCATACTATCCAAAACTAACTGTTTTAAAAAAACCCGTGTTAGTAATTAAATTTAAATATTAAATAAGCGTTGTTCATACTTAATAGCTTTACAATTCAATATCGAATTGTGTTTTACAACGTATCTAAAGAAGACGAATACTTATTTAAAGGCAAGCGGAAACGTTTGGTTGAGCAATTAAGAGCCAAAGGGATTAAAAACGAACAAGTGCTGGCTGCCCTTGAAAAAGTACCAAGGCATCTTTTTTTTGATAATACCACCGCCCGCCCTGCTTTGCTTGATCATGCCTATAGCGATAAAGCCCTGCCCATTGGAGCAGGTCAAACTATTTCACACCCTTACACCGTAGCTTTTCAAACCGAACAACTTGAATTAAAAAGCGGGGACAAGGTACTTGAAATTGGTACCGGATGTGGTTATCAGACCGCGGTTTTGCTTGAAATGGGGGTTAAGGTATTCAGTATAGAACGGCAAAAAACATTGTTTGATAAAACGAAACTGTTTTTGCCTTATATAGGTTACAGCGCAGCGAAGTTAATTTATGGCGATGGCTACAAGGGCTTACCGCAATTCGGACCGTATGATAAAATAATTGTAACTGCGGGAGCGCCTTACATTCCTAATGATTTACTGGAGCAATTGAAAGTGGGAGGCATTATGCTTATACCGATTGGAGAAGGCGCCGATCAGGAAATGGTCTGGCTTAAAAAGAACAGCGTTACGGGATTCGATAAAAAAACGCTTGGGAACTTCAAATTTGTTCAGCTATTACAAAACAAATCAGGGAGTTAACAATAGGTTGTTAAAAAAAGTTTATGGATAGGGATTGTGATAAAATAAATCGCATAACTTTGTACCATAATTTTTAATCAAACAAACAATTATGAAAAAATCGATTGCACTAGTAGCATTAGCGTTCGGAGTAACCGGAGCCTTTGCTCAAGATTTAACTTCTAAAAAAGGTGAGCCTATTTTACCTGAAGCAGGTGACTGGGGATTGGCGATAGATGCCACACCATTTTTAAACTATGCAGGTAATTTCTTCGGAAAAACCGCTAATAACACTGCTCCAACGTGGGGTTTCTTCACCACAGCTCAAACAATTACAGGTAAGTATTTTAAAGATGCTCAAACTGCTTTCCGCGGTTCGGTTCGTATTGGTATTAACAGTAATTCAGTTCGTAACATGACTACCGACAGAGGCGCTGTAACTTCAGGTACTGCCGCTGTTTATCCTTCGTCTCAACCAATGAAAGAAAACGTTTGGAAACGTTCAAACACTGTTATTGGTTTAGCAGGTGGAATTGAAAAACGTAAAGGTAAAACCCGCTTACAAGGTTATTATGGTGGCGAAGTAGGAATTTACTTAAACATGATGAAAGATAAGTTTACTTATGGTAACGCGCTGGTTGCTCCGGGTGCTGGTGTAACTAACCCTGTATCTGTAACTAATTCTGATGCTTTCACTGGTGTAACCAACATTGATGTGGCTCCTCCTATTCAAGGTGTTGCAGGTTCTGCCCGCGCTACACAAATTAAAAACGGAACTGTATTTTCTTTTGGTGTTCGTGGATTTGTAGGTGCTGAATATTTTATCTTACCTAAAATGAGTCTTGGTGGCGAATTTGGATGGGGTATTGGATTATCAACAACCGGTGCTTCTACAACTTCATGGGAATCAGTTGGACAAAGTGGTTCTGCAGGATCTAACGCAACAGTTGGTACTACTGAAATCAAAGGTTCAAAGCAAGGTGGTTTCTCTTTAGATACTGATGGTAAAAATTCAGTTTGGGGTCCTACAGGTGCTTTACGTTTGAATTTATATTTCTAGTCTACAATTTTTTACTTTTAAAAACCCTGCCCGGAACGGCGGGGTTTTTTGTTTTCCGGTAGACTCTTATATGTAGTTCTAATGTTTTTTCATTAATGTTTCACTTTCACACGAAAACAGAATTAGTTTACGGGGAAGTTGTGTCTCAGTCAGCTGAAATATTAGGAGGCATCTTTCTTTAACAATTTTTTGAATAAAAACGAAATGAACTTGTTTTACAAAACAAAAAAAAGAACAGTATGTTTAGTGTGGTTTAGCCTCTTATTATTAACCGGAAGATCGCAAATGTACAATTGGGCCACCAGTGCACATTATACCTTGTCAACCTATGGTGTAGATGTTGCAATGGACAGGTATGGAAACGCCTATGCAACTGGAAACTACCACCCAAATTCCGGCCCGGTGCCTCAATACCAATATGGCTCATATTTAAACCGCTATAATACCAATGGCACTTTAGCGTGGAATAAGATATTTCTTAAGGGTTATGATAACAAAGTGGCTGTTTCGGAAAACAACACTATTCTTAGCGCTGGAAAAGATACGGCAGGATATTACATTATTAAATATGATACAACAGGAACTTTAATCGATAAACAATATTTAATATCTATTAATGACACCACCGGTGGATGGCTAGATATTAATGATATTGGTTGTGACTCATTGAATAATTATTATATACTAGGCACGTATTACAATAGATATGTGACTATTGGCACGAATACTTTTTCGCCCTCTGCAAATACTAATTTTTTTATCGCGAAATTCAACTCTTCTAATTCTTGTTTGTGGGCTAAGGCTTCGAGTGGTGCTGACGTGTACAGCACTGTTAGCTTTTTTATAAAACGGAATGGTGATTGCTATTTCAGCGCCGCTTTTACTGGTACTCTTACTATCGGTACATCTTCATTAAACGCTCTCACGGGCGGTAATCATCCATCTTCCACCGGTATGATCGGGAAAATAAGCTCTGGTGGGAGTGTTCAAACACTTCATTCAATCGGAACTTCTGCAGAATCAACAGTAAGAGATGTTCAGGATATTGTTTGTGATAACTCCGGGAATATATATATAGCAGGAAACTATTGGGCTCAATTTACCGAGGGCACCTATACCTTTACTTCATATAGTGCCCAGGTTTCACCACATCTCGAATCCAATATATTTATTATAAAATATGATTCGACCTTTTCCCCCTTATGGGGTTCTCAGATAGGAGACCAAAAAACAGACCTTGTCTCTGGCATTACCGTTAATTCAAACGGTGTATTTGTGTCAGGTATGTTTGAATCTTATAGTCGTTGTGGCGAAACAGTTTTAACCAGTTCATCAACCGTCGGACAATTATATATACCCAACGAGGCTTTTGTTGCTGCCCACGATATAAATGGCAACTTTATAGGAGCTCAGACTATTGGTTGTGATGAAAATACTGTTAGTTCAAGCGGTAAAATATGTTCATCTGCAGATTATGTGTACACTACAGGGAGATTTAAGGGCAGAGCCAGTTTTGGTGGACATGAACAGAACTCAAATGCTCGAGATATGTACCTAACCCAATTAACGGGGCTTACTACCGGAATGCGAGTTAATAATAACACCTTCAGTGCGTTAAATGTTTATCCTAATCCGGGCAATGCTTTCAAAATTAATTGTTCTGTTACTAAAGTGTGCAAATTCGAAATAAAAATTATGACTAGTACCGGGCACGTTATATTGCATGAAACTAAAAATAATTTTTACGGAATATTCGAAAAAGACATTGACCTTTCACGTTATCCAAAAGGAATTTATTTTATAGAAGTATCGTCAAACGGGCTAAAGGAAATAAAAAAACAAATCACTGATTAAAAATTCGGTCATTCCTGAGGGTAAAAATTCAGTTTGGGGTCCTACAGATGCTTTACGTTTGAACTTATATTTCTAGTCTACTAGTTATTTAATTTTAAAAAACCCTGCCCGGAACGGCGGGGTTTTTTGTTTTGGTGCTAGGATATATCCACGGAATAGTGTTTAGACGTATAAAAAAATGTTAATTAACAACATTCGTCGTTGATTTATACGTTTCTGTCACTTTTCGCAATTTTTCAATAAAAAGGAGTTTTAGAATTCGCTAAATTTGCAGACTTATTAAACAAACATGAAAAAACGTTTTTATACTATTTTAAGTCTTCTGATGATATATTTCGGAAGCATTGCGCAAACAAATATTGCCAATTATACTTTTACTTCTTCAATAGGAAGTTATGTTCCATTAACGGGAGCTATCACTTATACTAATTCCTGGGACGATATTTCGAGTCCCGCGATCCCTTTGGGAGGAGCTTTTGTATTTGGAGGCACTACTTATACTGCGTGTTATATTGGTTCTAACGGTTATATATCTTTCGGAGCCGGTGCAACCGGATATACACCAATAAATTCATTAGGTTCAACAACAGGAATGATTTCCGCTTTCGGTTGTGACGGTGCTAGTTCTACTAATACCGCTGCTTTGCCTGCGATATCCTACACGAATGTAGGTTCGGAATTTGTAGTTGAGTTTAAAGATCATGCTACTTATGGTGGTAGGGCAACGGAAATGCTGAATTTTCAAATACGTCTTAATTTGGTTACCAACCAAATTAACATTGTCTATGGCCCTTTTACAAACCCATCATCCACATATTCACCTCAGATTGGGTTAAGGGGAAATTCTACTACCTGGACCTCTAACGTAAACAATTTACTGATTAGTAATATACCTGCAGGTACAAGTTGTAATTGGACAAACGCCGTGACCGGAAATGCCAATTCGAGCACCGCTTATTTTAATTCAACAAACACTAATGTAACACCTGTAAATGGTCTGACGTTTACATGGAATGCCCCCCTTTCAACCTTGGCGCCTGTAAGAGTGTTTTCTGCAGTAACTGGGATCTCAACGAATTCAGCGGCATTGGCTTGGACTGCACCGACAGGAGCAACACAATATAATATTCAATACAGGATTCCGGGAACCTGTAGCTGGAC
>JAOQAF010000129.1 GCA_025963735.1 Bacteroidota bacterium | reverse complement strand
TATGGTGCATTTACCGCGGGGTATGTTGAAGGAGATGCCTCTAAAATAAGGCCGGGACAGATTTTTAATACCTGGCCAAAGATGGGCGATCAATGGATAGCCGACCAGGTTTATATGAAACCCTCTTTTTTCGAAAACATTTTTGAAAACCCGGGTGGGATTCAGTTTATGCACAGAACAATTGCCTTGGTAATCGTAATTCTGGTTTGTTGTTTATGGTATAAATCAAATAAATTAACGCTTACTAAAGCACAAAATTCAGGAATTACTTTTTTAATATACGGAGTAATTTTACAGTTTATCCTGGGCGTGTTTACCTTACTTTATAATGTACCGGTTGTTCTGGGAGCGCTGCATCAAACAGGCGCGTTTTTCTTATTCGGAACAACCATTTATTTATTATTTCATTTATTCAATAAAAAAGCAATTTAATGGACGACAATTACAACGGCTCACATAATTTTGAACATACCGTTGGCGGCTTTCCTCCCAAGCCCGTATTAATAGAACAAAAGAAGAACACTGTTCAGCGTTCCATTATAAGTTTAATGGTGTATGCCTTATTGTTTTATTTTGTGTTTGATCAGAACATAGCCTATATAGCTGCCATTTTGATTGTAATTATTGTTCACGAATCGGGTCATTTTTTATTTATGAAGATTTACAATTACAGCAATGTAAAAATTTTCATTGTACCCTTGCTTGGAGCTTTTACCAGCGGAAAAAAACAAGAGGTTTCACAGTTTCAGTTGTGCCTTATAATTTTGGCGGGGCCCTTACCGGGTATTATAATTGGCAGTTTAATCTATTATTTGAACAAAGATGTTCACAATGAAAATTTAAAAATGCTTGCAAACGCTTTTTTAATTATCAATCTTTTGAATCTACTGCCTTTTTATCCACTTGATGGAGGAAGATTAATTGAAACACTTTTTTTCAGGCAAAATCATATGATCCGTTTGGTCTTTGGCATTATCTCCATTTTCTTTCTGGCTATCCTTTTCTTTCAAACTCCTGTTATGTTAATAGTGCCCGTTTTGATAGCACTGGAATTATATAATGAAAGCAAACATCAAAAAATAAGAGACTATTTAAGAAATGAAAAAATCAATTACCATATAGATTATAAAAGTTTACCCGATAAAAATTATTGGTTGATACGGGATTGCCTGTTGTTTTCATTTCCAAAAAAATACGCGGGTCTTACTCCTGGAAAATATGAATATTCTCCTGCGGAACCTTTGTTAGTGCAGCATGTTAATTCGGTGCTTCAGATAAAGCTTATTTATGATTTAAATATTTTACAAATTGTTCTTATACTGCTTACTTATCTGGCAGCCTTCTTTTTGCCGATTATTTTTTTAACCCTTGCTTATAACTTTTAAAAGGCGGTTTAATTTCTTTTGCTTATTTAAACTATAATTGGTTAATTTGAATAATTAGTTTAATTACAAGTATTTATGTCAATCTGGAGAATAAAGCCGGTATCAGCGTTTGAGGCTGATATGAAAAAAAGCGACCTTAAAAGGGTTTTAACAAGGTGGGGACTAACCTCATTAGGTATTGGTGCAATTATTGGGGGAGGAATATTTACCCTTACAGGAATTGCTGCACATGATTTTGCCGGACCTGCCTTAGCTTTGTCTTTTGTAATTGCAGGTATTGGTTGCTTGTTTGCCTCATTATGTTATGCTGAATTTGCTTCTGTTTTGCCGGTGGAAGGCAGTGCCTACGCATATGCGTATGGTACAGTGGGCGAATTATTCGCATGGTTCATTGGTTGGAACCTGATATTGGAATACATGATGGGTGCTACAACTGTTGCGGTTGCATGGAGTGGATACTTTGTTAAACTCTTACATCTTTTTCATATCGAATTCCCCATCTGGTTATGCAATGATCTGGCCACAGCTACTGAAAAATGTCTGGCAGCCGGAATGCAGGCACCTTCCTTTGCGTTTAATCTTCCTTCTTTTCTTATCACCTGGTTGGTTACAGCGGTATTGGTTAAAGGTATTAAAGAAGCAGCAAATACTAATAATATAATTGTTATTGTTAAAATAGCGGTTGTGTTATTTGTAATTATTGTTGGAGCTTTTTATATTAATACGGACAACTGGGCCCCTTTCATTCCTGATGAAATTCCCAAACTTGATGAGCATGGTGTTGCAACGGGTGGTGTTAAGTTTGGATTCGGAGGTGTTCTAACAGCAGCTACCATTGTTTTCTTTGCCTATATTGGTTTTGACGCTGTTTCAACACAAGCTGGTGAAGCTATTAATCCTAAAAAAGATGTGCCTTTTGCAATTATAGCCTCACTCGTAATATGTACAATTTTATACATTTTGGTTTCACTGGTTTTAACAGGAATGGTAAAGTATGATCAATTGGATAAAGCTGCGCCGGTTGCTTCGGCCTTCTCCGGTATAGGAATTAATTGGGCGGTTTTTATTATCACCATAGCTGCCACGGCCGGTTTAACGTCGGTAATGTTAGTGATGATGCTTGGCCAGACCCGAATATTTTTAGGAATGGCAAAAGATGGTTTATTGCCTTCATTTTTTAAAAACCTTCATCCTACCTTTAAAACCCCTCATAAAAGTACAATTTTAGTAGGGGCCATTATTTCTTTGGTTGCCGCGTTAACGCCAATTGAAAAAGTAAGTGAAATGTGTAGTATGGGAACTTTGTTAGCCTTCGCAATGGTGTGCGTGGCGGTTATGATCTTACGATATAAAAAACCGGAACTTGAAAGACCATACAAAACTCCTGCAGTATATCTTGTGGGATGTTTAGGCGTTGCCTTTAATATATTTTTAATGTGTTTTGTAAGGAAAGAGACCTGGCTTGCCTTTATGGTTTGGGGCATTATTGGTATTATTGTATATTTCGTTTACAGCAAACGTAATTCAAACCTTAACAAGCTCGATAATTAATAATTTCTTAAAAAAAATTAAAAGGCTGCTCATGTGGGTAGCCTTTTTCATTTTAAGGAATGAGTGGCTTATTTTTTTTAACTTTAAAGAATGCGAAACAGGTTTTTATATGTATGCGGCATTGCACTTTTATGTAATATGTGCTATTCTCAATCTGTTTTACGTCGCGATTCTTTATCTCTGTTTTATAACATAAATGAAATTCAATCAGTCTATAACAACACACGGGTTGATTCGCTTTTAAGCCTTTTCAAAGAGCGTATAACAATTAAAATAACCGGCTACGCTGATTTTTTAAATTCCCCTGATTATAACACTAAGCTTTCGCAAAAAAGAGCTGAAGCAGTAAAAAAATATATAATCTCAAAAAACAACGATCGCATTGATATTATTTCGTGCAAAGGTGTAGGTGAAAAATTATCTTCAGATAATCAGTCTAAAATGGGTGAACCTTTACAAAGGCGTGTTGACCTTATTATAGAGTCTAAGAATATTATTGCGGAAAAAAATAATCAGCCGCCGGTTAGAGAAGAAAAAATAATTGAAAAAAATGAAAGCAGAAGTAAGGAAAATAATTTTGAAGATTTAGAAAAAGGTCAGAGTCTTGCTGTTGAAGGTTTAAATTTTGAACCAGGCCGGCATTATATTACAAAAGCTTCAGTGCCTGTTCTGCAAAAAGTTTTAAAAACCCTCGAAAATAAAAAAAAATAAAAAATACAAATTCAGGGACAAGTTAGCTGTACAGATGGTCAGTCTGATGGCCTGGATTATGATACAAGGGAAAGAAAATTATCTGAGAACCGGGCAAAAACCATTTATGACTATCTTATAAGTAAGGGTATAAGTCCTTCGCGCTTATCTTACAAAGGGTTTGGTCACTCGCAACCTAAATTTCCTTCTGAAAGTACTCCTGAAGAAGAGCAGGCCAACAGAAGAGTGGAAATTATGATCATCTCTAAATAATTTATTTTTTCAGCAGATCAAAAAGGATTACATTAATATATAGAGTTTCTTTCCAGACCTGCCTTGACTTTAATATTTTAATTTTTTCTAACTCTTTCAGATATTTTGAAGCGGTGATCCTTGAAATTCCTAAGCGCTGAATGAGGTATTCGGCTTTGCAATAGGGTTGTTCAAAAAGAAGTTCTACCAGTTCTTTACTGTATGAATTTGGTAATTTGTTTTTAACCAGTTCAAGTGTTTTTGAAAAAACTTTATCAATTGAATTAACCTGTGCAATAGTTTCATTGGCAGTATGCTCAATGCCTTTTAATATATATATGATCCAGGCTTCCCAGTTATTTTTAACGCGTACCTCCTGCAAAAGGCGGTAATAATCAGCTTTGTGATTAATTATGTAATCACTTAAATACAATACGGGTGTTTCTAATTGTTTATGAAGAATAAGATAGAGTACGTTTAATATTCTGCCCGTTCTGCCGTTACCATCATAAAAAGGATGAATGCTTTCGAACTGATAATGCTGAACGGCCATTTTTATAAGCGGTGAAATGTCGTTTTCGGTGTTTAAATACTCTTCCAGGTTTCGCATTAGCCGGTTAAGAACATCGGCATTATCAGGTGGTACATAAATGACCTTTCCTGTAGCCGCATTCCTTAGCGCAGTACCGGGTAGTTTTCTTATACCGGCATTATTTTCTTCAAGTATTTTTTGAATTTCAATAATTGCATTAGTACTTAAAAAGCCTTTCTTTTTTATAAAACGAAAACCATGCAGCATCGCTTCCCGGTATCGTAATACTTCTTTGGTGGCGCTATCGGGCATTACACCTTTGGAAGACAAAGCCTGGTATAATTTATCTTGTGTTGTAATTACATTTTCAATTTCAGAACTTGCGCGGGCCTCCTTTAATATTACTGCATTCAAGAGGATCTGTGGGTTAGGTAAAATTTTTGCAGTGCCCTTTAATTCGGCTAAGGCAACGGACGATTTAACAAGTTGCCTTAAAATTTTTACGGATTCTAATTTAGCCTTAGCCGGAGGCAGGAAAGGCAAGCTGTTAAAGGCTTTTTCATTGGCGGATGCAGATGTAAACGTTGTTTTTCTCATGTAAAGTAATTATACCCGGGTATATTATCATGTAAAAATAATCAATAATTTTATACATGACAAATTTATCATGTATACTTGCTTTACATGAGAACCTTATCATGTATAATTGCTTTACATGAGAATACCATCCTAACTTAACTTCTGATAAGTTTGCCACCAGCGGTCGGGGATTTCATTCTGAGTTGCCAGTTCATAATCTTTATAATTACAGGGAATTAATGTGTGCCGCTCAAACTTAAGATCTTTATGAGGCGGGTAGGGGATCTCCATCCACCAGCGGTTGCTCTTTTTACTTTTGTAAAAATTGATTTCATATTTTTCATCCTGTAAAACTACATGGAAGCGAAGGTATTCGGGGTTTGTACGACTTGGAAAATCATTCTTACGACTATAAAAACCATCCATAAAACACCAGATCATTTGTGCTGCAAGATGCGCCGTTTTTCCGCTCACGTCGTATTCCGGATTAATTTCATAAATGCCCAGTGAAGATAATTTATCATTCATACCGGCATAGCGCATGATCTGGCAGGCCTCCTCCGCGTAAAAACCGTTAGGCGAAGCATTAGGATTGGCCGGAGCATCAGAGTGTTTTATAGCCGTCATATCAAACGATAACATATCTGCCTGACGGATAATTGGCTCTGCTTCTTCAATCTTATCCCGCACCTGACCCAGACGATATACATCAAAATATAATTTATTCATCATCTGAAGGCTGCTTTGATCAACCAGATAAGTTTGATAACCAATATTACTGTAGTTAAACAGATAATTGGGCTGATGTAAAATAATTTTTCCAAGATAGGACATGTTTGTGATGTCTTCATCAGGATTGCCTAAATCAAATACACTGTCAATAGCAGTGATATTTATTGTTTGTTCCAAATCTTTGTAGCCCAAAAACTGAGCATAGGTAAGATCTTGTGAGCCGCCAATTATTACAGGAATAATATTTTTGCGAACTAAAAAATCTACGGTACTTTTTAAAGCGAAGTAAGTATCATCGGTACTGTGACCGGGATTAATATTACCAAGGTCCGCCACTCTGGCCTCAAAAGTACCTCCGTATAATTTGTATAGAAAAGCGCGTACACTGTCCGGAGCAAGCTTACATCCGGTGTTGTTCTCGGCATTACGATCTTCCGCTACGCCAATGATGGCGATATCTATTTCTTCCAGATCAGGAAAATCGTTCAAAGTCTTATAAACAGTAAATAAATTACCAAATTGCAATTCCTTAATAGAAATAAAATTAGTTATCTGGTCTATATCAATGGGGGTAAAAAAGTGCGCTATGTCGCTCATGTCATTTATTTATTTCATTAAAAGTAAGATCATTTGCAGATGCAAACAATGCCTTAATCTTATTTAATTAACAATAAGGTATTAGGAACTCAGAATACAGATAAAAATAATTTGCCAAAAAAATAAAATATTACTAAAGAAGTAAGAAATTATTTATAACTTTGTACCTCAAAGTGCTTTAATATGGAAAATGATCAATTACATTTGGATGCCTTACAGGATATCAGGCAGATGATGAAAAAATCTAACAGGTTTTTATCCTTAAGCGGTCTTTCAGGTATTTTTGCCGGCATTTACGCTCTGGCAGGTGCTTATCTGGGAAACAGTATAATCCGGGATTTCATGAACCGCGCTTATCTGCAGGGAACAACCAGGGCAGATTACCGCCATACAATCTTACTGTGCGCATTTATTTGCATCACTGTATTAATCTTATCGATTTTTACAGCGATTTTATTTTCGGGGAATAAAGCTAAACGTCACGGTTATAAACTCTTTGATCATACAGCCTGGCGTTTAATAATAAATATGCTTATCCCTTTGGCAGCAGGTGGTATGTTTTGTATAGCCATGTTATATCATAACAATGTTTACATTGAACTTATTGGACCTGCCATGCTTATTTTTTACGGGCTTGCCTTGGTTAACGGGAGCAAGTATACCCTGCACGACATCCGGTATCTGGGCTGTGCGGAAATAACTCTCGGATTAATAGCCTGTTTTTATATAAGTTATGGTATTGTATTCTGGGCAATAGGCTTTGGTGTGTTGCATATCCTTTATGGTACTTATATGTGGTTTAAATACGACAGAAATTTAAAATAGTTAAGAGTGATTAATCCTAACATACACAAACTCAATAAGGCTTTCGAAAGCAGGGTCAGGCTTGGAATCATGAGTGTACTTATGGTTAATGACAGTGTTGATTTTATTACTTTAAAAGAATTGCTGAATGTTAAGGACGGGAATTTAGCAAGTCATTCGGCAAGTCTGGAAAAGGAAGGATATATTCATATTAAAAAAGAATTTGTAGGTAAAAAAACATTAACTACATACAGCGCAACAAAAACAGGCGTAAAGGCGTTTGAAATTCATTTAGATACGCTGGAAAAATTGATACGAAAAATAGAATAAGTTTTTTTTGCCTTTTAACTTTGTAATGCAAAGTACTTTAATATAATTATCCATAACCCTTAAACATAAAATGAATTCTACACTTAAAAAAACCTTTGTCTGGACCTGCCTGTTTGCTATTGCAATGGGTTTTATGGAAAGTTCAATTGTTATTTATCTTCGTGAGCTTTTCTACAAAAATGGATTTAATTTTCCTTTAAAAGGAATTCCGCCATTTATTGCAAGGATTGAATTTTTTCGGGAATTAGGAACAGTAATTATGCTGGTTGGCATTGGCATAATTGCAGGCAAAACAAAATTACAACGCTTCGCCTACTTTGTTTTAGCATTTGCCATATGGGATATTTTTTATTACATATTCCTGTACCTATGCCTGGGTTGGCCGCCATCTCTTTGTACATGGGATATTTTATTCTTAATACCGGTGCCATGGGTGGGTCCGGTTTGGGCTCCATGCTTATTATGTATGTTAATGATAACCGGTTCTGTTTTTGTAATTATCAGAAGTGAAGAGAACAGGGAGTTTAAAATTGCGAAGATTTTTTGGTGGATGCTTATTGCGGGCGCGGCTGTTTGCATTTTATCTTTTATGTGGGATTATCTTATTTTTTCAAATACCAAACACCAAACCTGGTCCGTGCTTTCGAACCAAGACTTATTTCCGGAAATAGAAAATTATATTCCAATTCAATTTAATTACTTTCTTTTTTTTACTGGCTTTTTGGCTATGTGCACCGCCGTTATATTCTCAATGATTAAACCCTTTAAAAAATTATCTAACTAATATGAAAACCAACGATTATCTCTTAATGACAGCAACTGTAACCTACAGTTATTTATTTTACCAGCAGAACGCGGGAATTAATATCTTAATTTTTGTAGTGATGTACGCTTTTTTATTATGCCTTCGAAACCGTTCATTGCTAACCCAGTCCAAATGGTTGATTGCTTTAGTGCTTTGTCTTGTCAGTAGTGTTGGGGTTTTGTTGAATTCCAGCGCGCTGGCAATTGCCGGCACGTGTTGCAGCCTTATGTTACTTTCAGCGGCTTCATTTAATAGCACAACCTCCTTTATTTTTTCCTTCCTTTTTTCAGTTTATTCAATGTGTTCAGCTATTGTTTGGGTGTTTATAGATGCCACGGGAAGATCGTCTGCCTTATCCAATGAAGTAAAAGATCCTTCAGCAAATAAAAATAAGTACCGAACTATCGCGATTCTTTTAGTGGTAATTTTTTGCCTTGTGTTTCTGGCACTTTACAAGCAAGCTAACCCTTTATTTGCCGAAAATACAAAGTGGATTAATTTTGACTTTATTAGTTTAACGTGGCTCCTTTTTACTTTTGGTAGTTTTTTTATTGTGTATCCATTATTTTATCATAAAACAATTAAACCAATTGAGGTATGGGAAAATAATCTTTCGTTGACGGCCCGCGCGTCATCTGTGGGGCCTGTGCACCGTTTTGAAATGGAACGTGTGGCCGGGGTAATTTTATTTATTTTCCTGAACCTGATGCTTGTTATTTTGAATTTTGGTGATGTAACATCAATCTGGTTTAATTTTTCTCTGCCAAAAGGAATGAAGCATTCTGATTTTGTTCATAATGGAGTAGGTCTGATAATTTTATCGATTGTAATCGCAACGGTTTTAATAATGTTTCTTTTCAGGAAAAATTTTAATGAATATAAACATTCAAAATTATTAAAAGCACTGATTTACTTTTGGATTATTCAGAACATAATAATGCTTATTTCAACTGCAATTAGAAATGATCTTTACATTCAAACATTTAATTTCACCTATAAAAGAATAGGCGTTTATTATTGGCTTGGTCTGGCCATTTTTGGCCTTGTGATAATGTTTACCAAAGTTTTTGTAAATAAATCTAATTGGTTTTTAGTACGTACTAATTTTGCAGTATGGTTTACTATTTTGGCTTTCAGCGGCCTGGTGAATTGGGATGGTTATATAACTCAATATAACCTTAAAAATAAACCGCTCCGCGATGTAGATTTAATTTATTTATTCTCCTTGTCAGATACCAACATTCCTGAACTGCTTGCGGTTACCAAACACAAAGACTTTTCTCAGGTTAAGGAACATATCTATAACCGTTCTAAGTTTTATTATTCAGAAAAGGATTACCTCAATTTACTACATGAAAAAATATTTTATTATATGCGCGATTACAGGTCTGACTGGCAAAGTTGGGATCTTAGAGACAAGCGAATTATTTATTCACTGGTTAAAAGTAAATAAAAATGAAAAACGCTTTATTTAAAAGATTCGTCCTTTTCTGTATTACAATGGTGGTAGTTCGCTTTTTAAGAACAGGGGAATATTCTTATTTCTTTCTTATCTGGAACCTTCTGCTTGCCTGGCTACCTTTGTTATTTATTAGATTAATCAAAAACAGTGATCCCTTAATGAAAAAATTAATTCTTATTGCACTATCTGTGTTGTTTCTTCCTAACGCTCCTTATATTTTAACCGATTTGTTTCACCTTCAGCAGAACCTTGCGGTGCCGCAATGGTTTGATTTGATTTTAATTTTAAGTTTTGGTTTTTCGGGAATGTTTTATTTTATACTTGCGCTTGATCTGATATTGCATTATATACATTCCTCACTTCCTTTTTTAATAAAAATTGCAAAACTTTTACTGTTTATTTTAACTTCCTATGGTATATATTTAGGCCGGTATTTGCGATTTAACAGCTGGGATATTTTTTCCAATCCAATGTATGTTGCCGGCGGCATCTATCATTCTGTTTTTGATTTAGCCCAGTTAAAAATTGCAATTTCTGTTACTGTTACTTTTACTGTTTTTTTGTATTTACTCTATGAAATTTATTTATCTTTCAAAAGACAAAATTTAACTTCTGACTAATGAATTATATAAAAAAGCGTGGTCAATCCTTAACCTATGCCTTATCAGGTTTAAAAGCAGCTTTGCAGGAATCAAATTTTAAACTTCAAAGTATCATGGGTTTAATTGCGATTTTATGTGGTTTTCTTTTTAACATTTCCCGGATGGAATGGTGTTTTATAATTGCCTGCTGCGGATTGGTTCTTGCCCTTGAACTTCTTAATTCAGCAATTGAAAGAGTATGCGATACCCTCACTTCAGATTTTAATCATAACATAAAATTTATTAAAGATGTATGTGCCGGAGCGGTACTAATAGCTTCAGGTTGTGCGGCCACTATTGGCTTTATAATTTTCGGGCCTTACATTAAACAATATTTTAGTTAACAGCTATTGACCAATAACTTTAGACCAAAAACTGGTTTTTTACTTTCTTCTGTTCTAATTTAGTAAAATCAATTCCATACTCATATATTCAGTTAACACTTCAAGTCGTCTTGAATATGTAATTGGTGCTCTGCTGGAAGAAGGTCTTGGCTTAAACGTAGAGGTAACAAATGATCTTGACGACTACAGAGAAAGCGCGCTTCCAAGAATTAATTATTCGGGAAACGATATTCATGATTGCCTGAACATTGAACCTCACATTATTCTTTTTGATTTTGGAGTGAAAGATTATTCGATTGAAATAACCAACAATGCGCAGTACTTTAAAATTTTTTTTAAGACGGATAATACGGAAATACCTTTTGATATTTTTGGCGCTTCTTTTTGGCTCTTATCGCGCTACGAAGAATATTTGCCGCATAAGACAGATCAGTTTAACCGCTTTCATTACAAAAGCAGCGTTGCTTATCAATACGACTTTTTGCAAGTGCCATTGGTTAATTTATGGCAAAATGAATTAAAAAAAATTCTTCAGTTCAAGTTTCCTGATCTCATTTGTCGTGATCGCAAATATAATTTTGTTTCCACCATTGACATTGATAATGTTTTTAAGTATAAGTTCAAAGGTTTTGTCCGTTCAATGGCCGGCTACATATATGATTTGATGCATAGAAACATGGAAGGCATCAGAAAACGGACATCCATTGTACTTAACCGTTCTAAAGATCCGTTTGACTGCTATGAATTTTTAATTCAAAAGCATGTAGAGCTTGAGATTAAAACAATTTATTTTTTCCTGCTTGGAGATTATGGAATCAATGATAAAAATCATTCGGCCAACGATCTTCGTTTTCAATCTTTAATTAAGCATCTGAGTGATTATTCAGCTGTTGGCATTCATCCTTCTTTTGGATCAAACAATAATGTTCAGCAATTAAAAGTTGAAGTAAGCCGATTGGCGAATATCACCCATAGACAAATTGGGAAAAGCAGGCAGCATTTTTCAATGTTAAAATTTCCGGGTACATATCAATCCCTTTTACAGGTTGGTATTAATGAAGATTATTCGATGGGATATACCAATATTAATGGTTTCAGAGCATCGTGGTGTTATCCTTATAAATGGTATAGCCTTGATGATGAACACGAAACCAATCTTGTTATTCATCCGTTTTGCCTTACTGAAAATACGTTAACCGTTGAAGCGGAAAAGCACCGAGCAAATTTTTTGGATTTAGCCGCTCCATTGATAAACGAGGTAAAAAAGTATAATGGCGAATTAATTTCTATTTTCCATAACGATACTTTTGATGAAAAAATGAAGAAAATTTACTGTTTGTTTTTACAAAAAGCTATATAGATCTTTCTTCAAAAGCTTCCTTAACAACATCTTTTATGGTAAAATAACTGTTACCAAAAACTATTTTGCTGATGTCTTCTTTATTGAACCATTTAACATCGGTAATATTTTCTTCTTTTTGTGGTTTTAATTTCTTTTCATAATCTGTGGTCATATAAAACCAATACGTTTGTTTTATAGCAAATCCTTTTTTGTATTTATATACATGAAATGTTGAAGAGATTTGTTGTATAATTTTTAAATGTTTAACCGCGCATTCTTCTTCGCACTCCCTTATGGCGGCGTGTTCAATAGTTTCTCCTTTTTCGAGTTTTCCTTTTGGCAGATCCCAACGGTCGAAGCGGTAAATAAATAAAAATTCATCTCCCTTTTTTATTAATCCTCCCGCAGCTTCTATATAATGCAAATTCTTTTTTAAATAATCAAACACTAATGAAAAGTATTCAGCCGGCGTACTGTATCCTGATGGATTTTCACTCACCCTTACTTCGCTTTCGCTCAATAAATCCGGCAGCAGGCTCTTTAACGTTTCTTCTGAAAATTCCGGATAAAATCTAATCAATTGATTTTGCGAAGTTTGCGCTGAGCCCTCTGTAAATTCTATAAACTTATTATTAAAATATATTTTTTTGTTCATAACATGTTTCGGTCTTAAATCAAACATACTTAACTTTGCACCATGACTACATTTGATGATCCGGCGTATAAAGTTGCTGAATTTTTGTTACAAATAAAAGCGGTAAAGCTTCAACCGGAAAATCCTTTCACGTGGGCCAGCGGTTGGAAATCACCTATTTATTGTGATAATCGCAAGAGTCTTTCTTACCCTCAAATAAGAACTTATATCCGTCAGCAATTTGTAGAAACCATTAATAAACATTTTGCCATGCCCGATGTTATTGCAGGTGTTGCAACCGGAGGAATTGCCCAGGGCGCTCTTGTTGCACAGGAAATGGGTTTGCCATTTGTTTACGTTCGCAGCGAGGTAAAAAAACATGGTTTAACAAACATGGTTGAAGGAGATATTGAAAGCGGACAAAGCGTTGTTGTTATAGAAGATTTAATCAGCACCGGCGGCAGCAGTTTAAAGGCTGTTGAAGCCTTGCGTGAAAAAGGTTGTAACGTAAAAGGCATGGCAGCTATTTTTACTTATGGCTTCGAAGAGGCTGAACAAAATTTTAAAAAAGCCAAATGTGTTGTAAAAACGCTGACCACCTATGATATCTTAATTAAAAAAGCGCTCCAAAAAGAATACATAACCGAAAAAGATATTGAAAGCCTGAAGCAATGGAGGCTAAAGCCATCTGAGTGGACTGGTATCTTAGTAAAATAATATTTATAAATCAATTCATTAAAAGTTGCCCCGAGGTTTCGCTTTTAATTATTAACGAATAATCAGATCCATTATGTCAGCCTTTACCATAAAAAGTGAAATTACTCAAACACATTCACCTCTTGATAAACTCTTTGATTTTATAAGTGATTTCAAAAACCTCGATACGATTTTACCACATGATAAAATAGAGGATTTTAAATATAACGGGGATGAATGTTCTTTTAATATCAAAGGAATTGCTGCTATGAAAATAAAAATGGCTGAAAAAAGACCTCACGAATTCATTTTATTTTCAAGTAACGGTTTATCTAAATTTAATTTTGATCTAAAAGTTTTTTTTATTGGAAATGCTTCTGATAAAGGTGAGTGCCGGATTGAGCTCGTTGGCGACCTTAATCCCTTCATTAAAGTGATGGCAGAAAAACCTTTAACTAAGCTTGTAAACACTATGGCTCATAAGTTAGCTGAATTAGAGTTAGAAAAATAAATATCAATTCTTCCAACAGCACAACTTTTCACTTCAATAGGGGGATACAATTAACCTGGCCTTTTAATAATTTAGTGGTATGAGTAAACTCATATTCTTTGTTTTATTAACGTGTACATTCGCCAAAGCTCAACTGAAGAGCGTTACAGCATTACGAATATCACAATCACCTAAAATTGATGGCGTACTTGATGATTCCTGCTGGGCTGATGCAGAAGTTGCTACAGATTTTATTCAGAGAGATCTTCATCCCGGTTTTCCATCAGAACAAAAAACAGAAGTTAAATTTTTATATGATGATGCTGCTATTTATGTTGGCGCGCAATTATACGACAGTTCACCGGATAGTATTTTAAGAGAGCTTAGTACCCGCGATAATGAAGCTAATGCGGAATTATTCGGAATATTTTTAGATACGTATAATGATGATATTAACGCGTATGGTTTTTTTGTTACCTCTGCCGGAACTCAGATTGACGCACGTTACAGCAGCGAAGGACAGGATTTTGCATGGAACGCGGTTTGGATCAGTTCAGTTAAAATTAATAAACAAGGATGGACTATTGAATTAAAAATACCTTACTCAGCCGTAAGATTTTCAAAAAAAGATATTCAAACTTGGGGCTTAAACATTATTCGTAAAATCAGGCGCTTGCGCGAAAATAGTTTTTGGAACCCTATTGACCCGAAAATACAGGCCCTGATAAGGCAATGTGGTGATTTAAAAGGTCTGCAAAACATTAAACCTCCTGTCCGGTTATCTTTTTCTCCTTACGTGGCCGGTATTTTTAATCACTTTCCTTATCACGATCCGGCGGTAAAAAATCTCAATTATAATTTTAGCGGTGGTATGGATGTGAAATACGGATTAAGTGACGCATTTACTCTTGATATGACACTGGTACCGGATTTTAGCCAGGTGCAGTCCGATAATCAGGTGCTTAATCTTTCGCCGTTCGAAGTGCAATTTCAGGAACGCCGTCCTTTTTTTACAGAGGGCACAGAACTGTTTAATAAAGGAGGTTTATTTTATTCGCGAAGGGTGGGGGGTACGCCATTAAATTACTACAAAGTTAATTCGCAGTTAAAAGATGGCGAAAAAGTGATAAAAAATCCTTCACAAACCCAATTATTAAATGCAACAAAACTTTCAGGAAGAACATCCGGTAAACTTGGTGTAGGTATTTTTAATGCCCTTGCAAATAACACGTATGCCACATTGCAGGACAGTACTGGAGAAACAAGACGTATACTTACCGCGCCTCTAACCAATTATAATATTGTGGTGCTCGATCAGGCATTAAAAAATAATTCTTCGGTGAGTTTAATAAATACCAACGTAACACGCGATGGTCATTTTTATGATGCCAATGTTACAGGAACTGTTTTCAGGTT
Source organism: Bacteroidota bacterium (assembly GCA_025963735.1). GTDB lineage: Bacteria > Bacteroidota > Bacteroidia > B-17B0 > Aurantibacillaceae > Aurantibacillus. Next base: position 971 of record JAOQAF010000129.1, on the reverse strand, counting down.
CAATAATAAAACCAACACTTATTCATTGGGGGGCGGCGGTGTTATGAGCAGCAGGATGTTCGCTGACAGCAGCAAAGCTGACAATGGTTATAGCGCTAACCTGGATTTTGGTAAAAGCGGTGGTAATTTTAAATGGAATGTATATGGTTCAATGAATACCGACAGGTTTAATCCAAACGATCTGGGTATTTTAATTTTGACCAATAATTATGAAACAGGATTGAATCTTATTTATAATGTGTACAAACCTTTTTGGAAGGTGAATAATTTTTATAACAACGTTAACATTTCCTATCAGCGGATCTACAAACCAAGTGCCTTCTGGAATTTTGGTATTTATGGAAATCACATCACTAATTTCACAAAACGTTTTCTTACATGCGGGGTAAATTATGGTATAGAACCTGTTGTAACATATGATTATTACGAACCGAGAATCTTTGGAAGATTTTATACCTTTCCCATAAACTACAGTGTCGGAGGATTTATTTCAAGTGATTACCGAAAACCTTTTGCTCTTGATATAAATACAAATTACAGATGGTTTAAAGAAAATGACCGTCATTATTTATACGTAAGTGTTTCCCCACGTTACCGCGTAAATAACAAACTCTCTTTTATTTATGAAGTAAGTAATAATTTAAGATATGATGATATCGGTTTTGTAAATTATAATTCTTTTACAGATACCATTACATTTGGAAGGAGAAATATGCAAACCGTTAACAATATTTTATCAAGCGTTTATAAATTTACGAATAAGATGTCCTTATCATTTCGTTTACGGCATTACTGGTCAACGGCATTATACAAAGGATATTATGCCCTGGGCCAGAACGGATACCTGACGCGCTATTCCTATCCGAATAATCATAATGTTAATTTCAATGCCTTTAATATTGACATGGTTTTTTTCTGGCAATTTGCTCCCGGAAGCGAATTAAATATAATCTGGAAAAATTCTTTATTAA
>JAOQAF010000124.1 GCA_025963735.1 Bacteroidota bacterium | reverse complement strand
CCATAACACGTTTGGTTCATCCAGAATGTCGTCCTGAAAATATTTAATATAAAAACGATAATTTAAAAAGCCTTTTTCGTAACTGCTAACAAAAGAGCAATGACTGATGTTTTTTAAATATTGTATGTCTTCTTTTTTTAAAAGATCACCAAACAATAATTGTTCTTTTTTAAGGGAATTGACTAAAAAATAATGGAGGTAATGAAATTCTGTATTTAAATTTTTGGAGGCATACGTTTTAAAAGCTTCGTTCTGTAGGATGGAGGTGTTATTAGCTCTTGCGTTTACGAATATTTCAGCGTCGTTTTTGTCTTTGGTTATAATTAGATAGTTATTGAAAGGAATAAAGAAATTCATATCCTGTAATTTTAAATTAGAGAACGTTGAGGTGATGAAGGATGAAGTGCTTTTTCGCAATTTATAAATATTTCCCTGACCTTTATTACTCGTATCTTTCATGTAGGGTAGTATTTCCGATAACCGAAGTGAATCTTTAATGTTTATAATCAACGCCTTGTTGTTGGAGGGAAGTAACGCAGTGATAATACTTGTTCCAATGTTTTCGTAAAATTGTTTTTTAGCGTTAAAAAGAGCTTCATTATTTACTTCGGACCACCAATCTTTTACAGACGTATGTGAAAAAACGGTTTCAGCATTTTTAATTGCGTAAACTTCAAATGCGTTACATAAGATGGGAATAGTTTCTAAAAACTCGTATGAATTTAACGGTGGCGAAAGGGGGTCTCCATAAAATTCAATCGCGTTTGTTTTTTTAATTCCATTTAAAGTTATGCTTTCCGGTTTTATATTTATAGTGGAGTAAGTATTGTTAAAGGTGCCGGGATTATGAACAAAGATACTTGTGCCGGTGTAATTTACTGGCTCTTTAAGGGTAGTGAAATTACTATTGTTAAAAAGTTTCGCGGTTTTAGAATCAAAGGCTTTTTGTAAAAATAATTCGTTGTCGGAAATACATAATACACCTTCTTTTAAAATGTATTTTAATTTATACACCGATGAATTAAGAACGGTTGGTAATAATTTTCTAAAGGTTTTATCCTCTGAAAGTTCCCTAAGGTTTAAAGCAATAATAAATTGATGGTTCGGATAAACCGCGATATGAACAGGATTGTTTACCGTAAGGTCAGCAAATTCTGAATTGGAATTTATCAGAGAATCAAAATAATTAAAATGTTTTTCCACTATTGTAAAACAGGAGGCAGCTCTGACATCCTGCCAAAGCAGATTTTTGTTTCTTAAAGAATTGGCAAACTCTTTATAGTCGTCGAAAGTGACGAGCACAGAACAACTATCAGGTATTAATGTAATGGCCCGAATGGACGGTTGTTTGGTGTGTTTTAAAACAACGTAACCAAAGTAGCCTAAAACAATACTCAGGATAATAAAAACGGAAAAAGCTATTTTTTGAAATTTGGTCAAGTATTTAAAAATAGCTAAAAGCCGGCGAACATGGCTGCCTGAAGGAAAGAGTTATGTAGAGGAAAATGTTTAAAACTCAAGTTCCATTTGCGAGGGCAATAATTGAAAGGTAAGCCGGTGAAGTTCATTTGTTCCGTGTTCCTTAATAGCGTCGCGGTGTTTGCGTGTGGCATAACCCATATTAGTTTCCCAACCGTATAACGGATATTTAAGCGCCATTTTTTTCATGTAATCATCACGGTAAGTTTTGGCTAACACGCTGGCTGCGGCAATACTCATGTATTTGGCATCGCCTTCAATAATACATTCGTGTTTAATGGTTTTATAAGCTGTAAACCTGTTACCGTCAATTAAAAGTAATTCAGGAGTAATTGATAACTGATCGAGCGCGCGATGCATGCCTAAAAAAGAAGCATTGAGAATATTTATTTCATCTATTTCAATATTATTAACTTCAGCCACACCCCAGGCAAGCGCGGCTTTTTCAATTACAGGCCGCAAGCGGTAACGTTCGGCTTCACTTAACTGTTTACTGTCGTTTAATAATTTATTTCTGAATGTCTTTGGTAAAATTACAGCTGCTGCAAAAACGGGCCCGGCAAGGCAACCACGACCGGCTTCATCGCAGCCGGCTTCAATTAAGTTTTTATCGAAGAATTTTTTTAATGCCATTTTTGTTTTTTGCCATAGATTTCACAAATTAAGCAGAATTACTTTAAACTGTGTTATTCGCGAAATAAGTATCTTTCTTATCCAATTTGTTTTGCCGCAGATTTCACAAATTAACGCAGAATAACTTTGTCATCGGTGGATTTTTAATTCTGTTTTTTCACTGATCTGAGAAATGAACTCAGTATAATTTTTATCTGTATAATTAGCGAAATCTGTGGCTTTATTTATTCTGTTTTGTGTCACTAATCTCACAAATAAACTCAGTATAATTTTTATCTGCGTAATCAGCGAAATCTGTGGCTTTTTCAATTTAGTTCTTTCAAACACTTTTGTATAGCTTCATAACTTGGTTGCTCACTCGCATTCTCCAATATTTCAATATGCCTTACCATTCCTTCCTTATCTATAACAAAGGCTGACCGCTTACTTACACCCTGAGTTCCAAAAATAAAATTTTCGTACAAAGAACCGTATTCTTTTGACGTTTCCTTGTTAAAATCGCTCAGGAGTTCAAAATTTAACTTTTGGTCTTCTTTATACTTAAGTTGGGTAAAAACTGAATCGGTTGAAATACCAAGAATTTCAGCGTTTAAACCGTTATATACCGAAATGTTATCACGCATGTTACATAGCTCTGCTGTGCATGTACCCGAAAAAGCAAAAGGATAAAACAAAAGAACCACGTTTTTGCCTTTAAAGTCGCTTAAACTCGTTTCTTTTTTTTGAGTATTGAATAATTTAAAATTAGGGGCCCGCTGGCCTGTTTTCAGACTCATATTAATATTTGTTAAGCTAAATTTAATACACGAATTTAAGGTAAATCCATGTTAAAAGTAATCCCTATTTTTACACAATAATTAAAACTTAAAAACAAATTTCATATGACAAGCTTAGTAGGAAAAAAAGCTCCATCGTTCAAAGCGGGAGCAGTTATTAATGGAGGAGAGATTTCAGAAAATTTTTCTCTTGACCAGTATATTGGAAAGAAATACGTGGTGTTCTTTTTCTACCCGAAAGATTTTACTTTTGTGTGCCCAACAGAACTACACGCTTTTCAGGAAAAATTAAAGGATTTTGAAAGCCGCAACGTGGCTGTTGTAGGCTGCAGCACCGACACCGAAGAAAGTCACTGGGGCTGGTTGCAAATGGATAAAAAAGCCGGCGGTATTAAAGGCGTTACTTATCCAATAGTTGCTGATACTACTAAAACTATTTCATTGGCTTACGGAACCTTGTTTGGTGATTATGATGTAAACGATGAGGGAGATCTTATTGCAACCGGTCCAATGATCGCTTTCCGCGGATTATATTTAATCGATAAAAAAGGAATTGTTCGTCACATGCTCATCAATGATCTTCCATTAGGACGTAATGTTGATGAAACGTTGCGCATGGTAGATGCTTTACAATTTAATGAAGAAAATGGTGAAGTTTGTCCGGC
>JAOQAF010000118.1 GCA_025963735.1 Bacteroidota bacterium | reverse complement strand
CGCTCCGGAAGTGCGCTTGGCTTTAATTGCGGGCCATTATTGGTGCATAATGGGAAGTGGAATAATGAAGCAATGGAAAAAATGAAAGTAGGCATCCCGGGTAAAATGACCACAGCCAATTTTTTATTATCACTTGCCTATCCTCAATTAAAAAATAAAGTGGAATATGTTTTCAGTGAAATAGAAGAGGCTGTTTTAAAGGGAGCGGTTGACGCGGGTTTATTGATACATGAAAACAGGTTTACCTATGAACAAAAAGGTTTAAAAAAAATAATTGATCTAGGTGAATTCTGGGATTCAATAATTCACGCGCCAATACCATTGGGAGGTATTGTTATCAGGCGTAATTTTGAGAGTGAACTTCAAAAAAAGATAAGTGAACTGATAAAAAAAAGTGTGGAGTTTGCTTTTGATAACCCTGAAAGCTGCATGGAATATGTAAGAATACATGCTCAGGAAATGAGCGAAGAGGTTATGAAAAAGCACATTAAATTATATGTAAATAAATTTTCGGTTGATTTAGGGGAAACAGGCGAGCAAGCTATTAAGCTTATGTTTAACAAAGCCTCGGAGCTAAAGCTTTTTAATTTTGATGAAAGACTGATTATTGATTCAAATTAAATTATCCGCTCCCATTTTTGAAAACAATAATCAAAAAGATTGTTCAGATCCCGCTCATGGCATTCCTCCCAAACAAGTTTAAAATCCTTTTCGTTTATTGGATCAATAAAAACATCGGCATCAAAACTCGCTTTAACTAAAGTTCTATAGATAACTTTTGTATAAGGCAAGGTTAATTTAAATATTTCGGCGCCTCCTATTACAAAAACGTTTTCATCGTTGCAGCGTTCAAGCGCCTCTTCAGGAGTGGTATAAACTTCCGCGCCATCTATTTTAAAGTTTTTGTTTCGCGTGATAATAATATTTTTTCTCCCCGGTAAAATCCTTCCAATACTTTCAAAAGTTTTTCTTCCCATAATTATCGGACAACCCATGGTAGTGGTTTTAAAAAATTTGAGGTCGGCAGGAAGGTTCCATAGCAACTTATTTTCTTTTCCGATGGCATTGTTAAGGTCGGTAGCAACTATGGCGGCAATGGTCATATTATTAGATTAATGTAGGTTATACAAACGTATTTAAATAAGATGAGAGCGGCAATTAAAAAATGACTAGAGTTAAAATAGATGAAAATTCTAAAAAGAAGCGAACAGTTTTGTAAATTTGCAGGCATGGAAGGTCACGTATTAATAGCGCATCCCTTGTTAAACGACGGTTTTTTTAACCGGTCGGTTATTTGCGTTACCAATCATTCCGAAGAAGGAGCTTTAGGATTTATTTTAAATTTTAAAACTCAATTTAAGCTTCGTGATGTTAGACCGCAAATTAAAAATGGAAATTTTCCAATATATGAAGGCGGGCCTGTTGCAAAAGATCAATTGTTTTTTTTGCATACACTTGGCAATAACATCAGTGAAACTGTTCACGTAGCCGATAATATTTTTTTTGGCGGCGATTTCCAGGAAATGCTTCATTTAATTGAGCATGGCAAAGTAAAATCGCATGAGGTTAGGTTTTTTGCCGGTTACAGCGGTTGGGGGCTCGAACAACTGAACCATGAATTGGAATCAGGTAACTGGCTTATTAATAAAGATCTTACCGGGGAAGTGTTTTTATGGGATGCCGAAGATCTTTGGAAACAACAATTAACGGAAATTAAACAGAGCTACGGTATCTTTGCAAACATAGGGTTTGATCCCTCAATGAATTAATTAAGCCTCGCTCTTTCTTTCACGTCCACCGGAATTTTTTTCTTAAGGTAAAACTTGCCGGCTTTTAAATCACCTTTTACCTGAACCATTCCGTTTCCGCCACCGCTAACAAGCTTCATGATATCGGCCAGGTTAACATTTTTAAAATCACTTTTTAAATTAAAAGAGTACGTTTCTTCAGAATTGGCGCCAATGTGAACTCTCTTTGAAGAGTGAGCCTTTCCAAGATTAATACCATTATAAATAACATCAAATTCACTTGGATAGATTGAGAACCCTACTGAGTTCGGGTTTTTAATTCCAAGTATAATATTGGCATCAAGTCCCTGGGCATCTACTTTATTTATTTTAAAACCTTTCACGCCTGTGCATTGCGCCTCTTTAAAATCTTTACACGAAGAAAGAAATAAAAATAAAACAGCTGATAAAAAAAGACTAGTTAGACATTTCATCAGGAGAAGGTTTTAGCAAAGCAATAAAAGTGGCAATAACCCAAACGCTTTCCAATACTACAAAAGGCCAGAACTGAATCATGTAACTCGAAATGCCTGCCATGGCGGCGCCGAGAATATTCAAAATCAAATAACTTTTTGAAGAAGTATTTATTCGCTTGGCAATATTGAGTGCAAAAGCAATTAACAACAGGGTAACCCCAATGGTACCAATCCAGTCACTTAATGTCATTTTTTTGAAGTTAATTGTGTGTAATATTTATAAAAAAGAGGAATTGTTTCTATGCCTTTATAATAATTAAATAAACCATAGTGCTCATTCGGCGAATGAAGCGCGTCAGTATCTAACCCAAACCCGAATAAAATACTGTCTAATCCTAATTCTTGTTTAAAAAGCGCTACAATAGGTATGCTGCCACCACCGCGGGTAGGAACCGGTTTTTTGCCATAGGTTTCTTCCATGGCCATACTGGCAGCTTTGTACCCGGGACTTTCTATGCTAACAACAACTGGTTCTCCCCCATGATGTGGTTTAACTTTAACGCTCACTGATTTTGGTGCCACACTTTCAAAATATTTTTGGAACAATTCACTTATTTTATCAGAATTTTGGTCGGGCACCAAACGCATACTTATTTTAGCAAACGCTTTTGATGGAAGAACCGTTTTAGCACCTTCACCGGTATACCCGCCCCAGATCCCGTTAACATCAAGGGTGGGACGAACGCCTGTTCTTTCTATGGTGTTGTAATTTTTTTCGCCCCACACGTCTTTTACCCCAAGATCATTTTTATAGGCATCTAAATTAAATGGTGCTTTATTCAGTTCATTTCGTTCAACTTCACTTAATTCTTTAACCGCATCATAAAAGCCAGGAATGGTAATGTGATTGTTTTCATCATGGCAACCCGCTATCATTTTACAAAGAATGTTTATTGGATTAGCAACACCGCCACCATATACGCCACTATGAAGATCGCGATTGGCGCCCGTTACCTCTACCTCCATATACGCCAGTCCTCTAAGACCGGTGTCAATACTGGGAATATCGTTAGCTATTATAGAGGTATCGGAAATTAAAATAACATCTCCTTTTAATTTTTCTTTATTTTCAATAATCCAGGCGCCTAAGCTCGGTGATCCAACCTCTTCTTCTCCTTCAATCATAAACTTTACGTTGCACGGAAGTGTATTGGTTTTCATCATCAGTTCAAATGCCTTAATGTGCATGTACATCTGACCTTTGTCATCACAGGACCCTCTTGCAAATATAGCGCCTTCCGGATGTAACTCCGTTTTTTTAATAACCGGTTCAAAAGGCGGTGAATGCCACAACTCAAGTGGATCGGCGGGTTGTACATCATAATGACCGTAAACAACTATCGTTGGTTTTGAAGCATCAATAATTTTTTCACCGTATACCACCGGAAAACCTTTAGTGGCTGAAACTTCCACTTTATCAGCCCCCGCCTCCATTAAACGTGTTTTAATTGCTTCGGCCGTTTTTAAAACGTCTTGTTTATACTTGCTGTCTGCACTTACTGAAGGTATTTTTAAAAGCTCCAATAACTCGTTTAATACGCGCTCTTTGTTTTGGTCTATGTAGGTGTTGATGATTGTTTTTTCCATAAAAAATAAAGCATTAAAGTTAACTTTTTTAAGCATTCTCAGCTATTTCTTTTTAGTAAATTTACATTAAATGAAACTACCTGTACTTTTTATTTTTGTCAGCTGCATTGCTTTTGCGCAATTTCCTAATATCCTTATCAGCAGCCAGCTCGATCCTAAAGGTGTTTCAATAGCTGTTAATCCAAAAAATTACAGGCAAATAATTGCAGGCGCCGGAATGGCGAACGCTTATTACAGTGAAGACGCTGGTAATACCTGGAAAAAGAATGATAATATTTGCGAAGCTTTTAATTTGTATGGAATGCCAAGAGTTTTTTGGGATACAGCGCGCAAAGCCTATTATTCTGATCTTGCTTTTCTTAATCCAAAAGTTGTTTCTGATGGAAGTTGGGTAGACAGAGTGATAGTGAATCGTTCGGAAGATTTCGGTAAAACGTACACCAATTGTGAAGATTTCGGAAAAAATGATAAAAGGGTTCAGTACCGTCACAATATTTGCGTTGATCAAAAAACAAATGTGATTCACGCGACATGGACAGAGTTCAGCAAATTTGAAAGTAAAAATATTAACGATACTTCTTTTATTAAATATTCAAAATCACTGGATGGCGGAAGAAGGTGGACCGATACAAAAAAAATAAGTGTCAAATCCGGAACGTGTCAGAACAACGACAGTACTTTGATGGGTGCAACAATATGTCTTGGAACCAATGATGAATTATATGTAAGTTGGGCAGGACCAAATGGCATAGTTTTTCAAAAATCCTGGAACGATGGCGCAACCTGGCTATCCGCGGAAAAAGCTGTGCAACCCATTAAAAATGGCTGGGATTGTAAAGTGAGCGGATTAAATAAAGCTAACGGTTTGCCGGTTATTTCGTGTGATTTAAGTAATAGCGCTCATAAAGGAAGAATTTACATTTGCTGGAGCGATGAAAAGAACGGTGAAAAAAATAAAGATGTTTTTTTAACTTACAGTGATGATAAAGGCGAAACATGGATAGATCCTGTACTGGTAACTTATTATCCTAATCATAAAGAACAGTTTATGCCTGCTTTTACAATCGATCAAAGCACCGGATATTTATATATTTTATATTACGATCAGCAAAACTATCTTGATGAAGGACTAACAGATGTTTATTTAACTGTAAGTAAAAACGGTGGATTAAAATTTGATTATTATAAAATAAATGAAAAATCTTTTAAGCAGGGTAAGGATGCAAGCTTTGGCGACTACATAGGAATAAGTGCCGCCGGTAACATTGTAAGACCTGTTTGGATGCAGCAAGACAAGAAAAAAGAATTAAATGTTTACACAGCCATTATAGATGATATAGCTCTTCAAAAATATACTTCCGGCAAGGTTAATGAAATTGAAATCGCAAAATCGTTTCCATATTCAGAAGAAATGAAATTCAATTTTATTTTGAAAAAAAGTTCCGAAGTTTCTGTGGCTATTACCAAGCCTCTAGAGCCGGGGTTTGAAAAAATAGTTTTTAAAAATAAAAAATACAAGGAAGGAAATAATACCTTAAAATTAAATATTAAAGAACTGGGCCTTCAAAAAGGTAATTATATCTTAACGGTATATTCTGATAACTCAAACTCTTTTACCTGGATAACACAGGAATAACAAAATGAAAAGATTAATTTTTTTTATATTTGTTCTTATTGGTTTTACGACCACTGCTCAACGAATACAAAATTTTTATGGAATTGTTTCAGGCACGAGCGTTGGTTTAAGATTTACAATTACAAAAGGTCCGCAATGCAGTGGCTATACTATTTTTCATAGTATTGATTCTGTAAACTTCATTCAGATTTATGATTATCCGGGCATTTGTGGGGATGTGAGTGTGAATCAGGATATTAGTTACACACATACTTCGCCGACTTTAAATCAAACAAATTATTATAAAGTTGAATTGGTACCCTATGAGGTTTCGCCCATTTTAAGAGTATATGTTGCCGACCAGCCAAAGAAACAAATGCTGGTGTTTCCAAACCCTGTGTCAAATTCTTATGATGTGCTCGGCGTTAAAATTTTTAATGTTTCAAACACAAGGGTTATCGGATTTTTATATAACCAGTTTGGGAAACCACTTCGCGAATATGATCTTGTTACAACTTTAGACATGACAGCTATTAACGTGTACGATCTTGCCAATGGATTATATGTTCTCTGGCTAACCGATGGTAACCAGGCGTTTGCTTCCAAGTTTGTCGTTAACCGCTAATGGAAGTAAGGGCAGACACTTATTTATGGGCTATCCGGATGTTTAAATCACGCACCCTTGCCGGGGAAGCTATTAAGGGCGGCAAAGTAAAACTAAACGATGTTAATTTTAAACCTGCTCATCTGGTAAAACCCGGCGAACGGTTTATAATAACAATTGGCGACACAAAAAAAATAATTGTAGTTACAGCATTGATTGATAAACGCGGTAGTTATGAAATAGCTAAACAGTTTTATGAAGATCAAACTCCTGTTCAAACCAAAGAAGAAAAACAGAAATCAGCTTTTTACGAAGTTAATATTAAAAGAGATAAAGGGGCCGGAAGGCCCACGAAAAAAGACCGGCGCGACATGAACGACTTTGGCTGGTAGAATAAAGGTTAGCAAATCACCCTTATAGCGTGATAAGATTCACTTCTCTTTTTTGGTATATTTGTTAAACGCGCCTGTTCAACGTGTTTCATGACATTTAGCTTTAAATTTTATATTCTCATAATTACGTTATTTCTTGGCGTAAGAAGTTTTGGGCAAAAATATAATTTTGTAAATTTTACTGTTGAAGACGGCCTTATTCAGTCTCAGGCCATGCACATTGTGCAGGACAATAACCGTTATTTATGGATCGCTACAGAAGGTGGTCTTTGTAAATTTGACGGGAAAACTTTTGTCAAATACTCTTCACAGGATGGTCTCGCCTCTAATTTTATAAATAAACTCTTATGCGATAAAAAAGGTAATATATGGATTGCTACAAAAAAGGGAATTTCAGTTTATGATGGAAAAAGATTTAATCAGATACTTCATGAAAATGCTCCCTTAGGTAATACAACTTTTCTATGCGGGTTTTCTGCTGATTCAATTTATGTGTTGAATAATTTCGGGCTGGGACTTATAGTTAACAATCATTTTACAAAAAAGATAATTGCCGATTCAAATGAACGGGTTACGGCACTTTATATTTCTCCTGAAAAAAATTTATTGGCTTATGTTTTCGCTAAAGGTTTGTACGCTTTAAAACATGATAAATGGAATCTTGTTTGCAAGGCCGGTGATGAATTAAAAGATGTAGCAGCACGAAATATTTTTATTACTTCGTCTAACGACACACTCATTGCTACGGCCAAAGGCCTTTTAAAAGCTGCTTTAGGCACTGCCAAACACTATTGTTTGCAAGATGGTACGCCTCTTGAACAAAACGTATACTGTATTGAACAATTAAATGAAGCGATTTGGATGGGAACCGATAAAGGTGCTTTTAAAATTGAAAAAAGTAATCTGACACATTTTAACAGTAAGAATGGATTAACTGATAATAACGTGTATTCAATTTTCAGGGACCAGGAAAATAACTTGTGGTTTGCAAGCGATGCGGATGGAATATTTAAGTACAAAGAGAACAATTTTAGTTTTTATGATAAGACGTTTGGCCTGGTAAATCCTACAATCATGGGCGTGTCGCAAACAAGCGATGGCAACATTTATGCTGCGGATTATAGCGGTAACCTTTACCGGATAACTGCACAAAATAAAATTGAACCTTTACATCTTGAAAACACGGAAATCACTGCCAACAAAATTAATACAATTTATGCCGACAATAATAATAACCTATATATCGGAAGTTTAGGAAAGAAAATTTATTGCTATAACATAAAGTGCGGGATAAAAGTATTAGGCGACGATCCGGAATTTAAATTAAGGGGGAGCAATTGTTTTTTAAAGGATAAAAATGAAAATCTTATTATAGGAAATGCGCAGGGATTATTTATTATAAACCGCAATGATAAAATTAGAAGAATAGAAACCAATCCTGCTACATTTAATGCAATAGTTGAAGGGCCCAACAATAATATACTTATTGGTAACACCAACGGCATTTTAATTCTTGACGAAAACTATAAAGTTTCTTCTCCAGAATTGAAAGGAATTGAAAACAGCGAGATCCTGTGCCTAAAGTATAAAGATGATGTTGCATGGCTGGGTTCTACTGAACACGGTGTTTTCAGGTGGGATACCAAAACAAATAAAATAAAGCAATTTAATGTATCAAAGGGTTTGCCGAGCGATTTTATTTATAGTTTGATTGTAAGGAACAATAACGATGTATGGTTGGGAACAGGTTTTGGAATTTGTAATTTGATACTGGATAATACAGGAGAAATAGTGGATGTGAAAAATTATGGCCGGTCCGACGGGCTTATCGGCATGGAGTGCAATCACACCTCTGAGTTATTGGCCAACGATTCTACACTGTGGTTTGGAACCACGAAAGGGCTTGCACACTTTAAACCTTCAAAGAGCAGAACTGAAATAATTAAACCGTATGTAATTTTAAAGTCGGTAAAATTGTTTTCCTCACCTATAACAGACAGTGCATGGTGTAAGCACTTTTCAGGCTGGTATAATATTCCCGAAGGGTTGGTATTACCTGCCAAGCAAAATCATCTCACATTTGAACTCACTGGAATTTATCTTTCCAATCCCGAAGATATTTTATTTAAGTATAAACTCGAAGGAATAGATAAAGCTTATACCGTTAATAATAATCCGGTAATTAATTATCCCGCCTTACCGGCCGGTATATACACTTTGGAAGTATATGCCATTACTAAAGGCGGTGTTCTTTCTTCAAACGTTATTAAGTATAGTTTTGAGATTTTAAAACCATATTATCTGCAGGCCTGGTTTCTGCTAATGGCTTTTCTGGCTTTTGGAGGAGTAATAGCGCTTGTTATATTTCTTTATTTGCGGAAAAAACAAAAGGAGAAAATGTTCTGGGAAAGAATCCGTGAAGAAGAGTTTACAAGGTTGCGCCAGCGTACTGCTGAAGATTTTCACGACGAAATGGGAAATAAGCTAACACGCATTTCTGTATTAACAGATATTTTAAAGTCGAAAGTTTCGCCGGAAGAGAAAGATGCTTTAAATATTGTAAATCAGATTAAAGAAAATACTACCGCGCTCTATAACGGTTCGCGCGATATTATATGGTCTTTAAATTCAAAAAACGATAATTTTTTTGAAATAATAGAACATGTTAAAAGTCTGGGTCACGAAATATTCTCCGAAACAAATACAAATTTTGTGTTCGATCACAACGTCAAGAGTTCCGATGATTTAAAATTAAAACTCGATTACAGCCGGAATCTTATTATGATTTTTAAAGAAGTATATAACAATATTCTTAAACATTCGTGCGCCCAGGCAGTAAGAGTTAAGGTTGAACTGCTGAACAATAAAGAAGCGTTGATCTTAATAAATGATAATGGCCGGGGATTTGATTCAGAGAAAGAACATAAAGGGAACGGGTTAAAAAATATTCAGAACCGTATCAAAAGGATTAATGGTACTTTTACTATTAGCTCTTCGGCGAATAATGGCACTGAAATTTTAATTTTATTAAAAGACATTTTTCACATATGATAAATAACGATAATAAAATACAGGTAACAATTATTGAAGACGATAAAACCATACGCGAGGGTTTTACGTATTTAATAAATGCATCTCCGAAATTTAATGTGGTAAGCTCTTATTCTAACGTTGAAGAAGCGCTTGGAAAGCTGCAGGCTAACGCGCCTCAGGTTATTTTATTGGATATTGAGCTGCCCGGTATAAGCGGCGTGGATGCCATTCCGAAAATAAAATCGCTGCTTCCCAAAACCCATATTTTAATGTTAACAGTTTATGATAATGAAGAGCTGGTGTTTAAATCTCTTTCAAATGGCGCGTCGGGTTATCTTACTAAAAACAGCAACACCGAAAAAATAACGGATGCTATTCAGGAAGTTATTGACGGCGGAGCTCCTATGAGCATGAACATCGCAAAAATTGTGATTAAATCGTTTCACAAAAACAGAAACTCTCCACTCACCAAACGTGAGACTGAAATTCTGGAACAGGTTGCTGAAGGAAAAAGCCGGAGTAAAATAGCCAAAGACTTATTTGTTGATCTTGAAACTGTAAAATCGCACATCAAAAATATTTATTCCAAACTTAATGTGCACTCACGTGAAGATGCCATCCGGCAGGCCAAGGATAATAAATATATTTAACTGCATTTTTAATTGGAGGCCATTAGCCTTAGTTTCTTTAAATATTTTTTGCCTTTTTGCAGGCGAGAGGGCTAAAAAGTAACAGTCGTCTATTTACTTGATAATCAATGTTTTACCTTATTTAGCCGAATTATAGTCTTTTGGGTCCGAATGAAACTACTTAATAGTTGAGCGAAGCCTAGGGTTAACTTATTTAAAAACAAGGTAAAGGAAGATTCTTTAGGTAATTTTATCATAATATGAAAAAAGCTTTAATTCTTTTCGCTCTGTTTACTTCCCAATTTTTTGTTGGTCAGGTAAATAAGTTTGTTGTTTCCGGAGATGTTTTTGGAAACAGGGTGTTCATTAAAAACAATGGACAATTTAATAAAGATGTTCCTCAGGAACCTAACATTAAATACGGGTATTTTAATGGGAATGAAAAAGTGTATTTTACACCTTCCGGTTTAACATATCTTTTAGAAAAAAAATATCCTATTACTGAGCATGAAAAAGAAAAGCTTGAACAAGGCAAAAAAATAAATATAAGGCCCATTGAAAATTTTTATGTGAACATGACGTGGGTAAACGCCAACCCGAATATTACTATAGTTGAAAGCGAAAAACAAAGCTGGTATCATTCCTTTGGCGATAAGGAACTTAAATCGGATTGTTTTAAAAAAATAACCTATAAAAACGTTTATAATAATATAGATATTGAATACGTTTTTACAAATGAAAAAACCTTTGGTATTAAGTACAATGTAATATTACATCCGGGCGCTAACATCAATGACCTTAGGATTAAATACAGTGGCGATGTTAAAGACATTTCGATAAAAAAAGGAAACGTAATTATTAAAACTCCATTGGAGGATATTATTGAGCATGCGCCGGAAAGTTTTCAAAGCAATAAAAGTGTAAAATCAGGCTTCATATTGGATAACGATCTCATTGGATTTAATTTTCCTGAAAGCTATGATGCTTCCCGGCAACTGATCATTGATCCATGGGTGTCAAATATTTCAGTAGCGTCAAACAATTACGGGTTTGATGTGGATTTTGATTATGCCGGAAATTATTTTGTTTTTGGTGGAAGCGGACCATTTCTTATTTCAAAGTATACTGCCGCAGGAGCATTACTATGGACGTTTGGCGGAACAGTCCCCTCTCAAAGCTGGACTTCATTGGGTACAATTCCTTCTAGCTGTTATGCAGGAAATTTTCTTGTAGATAAATTCAGCGGCAAATCTTTTATGGGCGAAGGCTTTAATAATAGTACAGGTACAAGGATAGTTCGAATTGATCAAAACGGATTGTATGATAATTTTATCAGCACAGGAAATTCAGCATGGCAGGAATTGTGGGACATGGGTTTTTATTGTAACAGTGGCGCTGTGTTTGGATTAGGCGGATCAACTTCTGGTAACGGTTCGGCGGGCATTTTAAATCAGGTAACAGGCAACATTGTTGCCCAGAATTTTACAGGTAATGCCTCGGCCGGACAGGACGTGGCCTCTCACGCCATAGATCCTTCAGGCACTGTATTTCTTTTATTTGCAAGTAGTTTCTCTAGTTTACTTGACAATAAGATTATGAAAACCAATGCCGCCTTTAATGGTAATGTATGGACACAGCCAACCACTTATCTTACAATGAATGAAAGCGACAATAAGTTATATCCCGGAAGCGGCATGCCAGGAACCTATTCCAACGGCTTTAACGGCTTAGCCGCAAATGCAAATTATTTGTTTTATTACGATGGGTTTAACCTGGCGGCATATAATAAAACAACCGGAACAAAAATAGGATTCACCACCATTGCGGGGAATTCGCCAAAGCAACAAGGGGGTATTGCAGTAGATAATTGTAACAATGTATATATCGGAAGTCAAAACAATATTCTGTGTTATAATTTTAACGGCACTTCTTTTATTCCCAATGGAACTATTCCAACAGGAGCTACCACTCCAAATAAATTTGTTATTGATGTTCAATATAATGAAGGTACCAATACACTATATGTTAGCGGAAGTGGTTTTGGCGGGATTTATTCAGCTGTAAACAGTATCACCTGTAACATCAATCAATTGTCTGTAACACCTTCGTGCAGCGGTAACAACAGTGGAACTGCTGTAGGTTCATTAACAACCAACGTGCCTTCGCCCATTGTTTCTTATTCCTGGACAAACTCTGGGGGTACAATTGTAAGTCAGACCAATAACAGCGCCTCATTAACCAACACTGTTTCTAATCTGGCTAATGGTAATTATACTTTATTTACGCAAATTAACGCGCCATGCGGACCGGTAAATTCCTATACTTTTAATATAAATTGCGTTTGTAGTGTAACAGCTGTGGCAAGTAGTTCATGCACTCCTTCAGGCATTACAACCACACTTAACCTTGGCGCAACCGCAGGGTTCTCAACAAGTCCCCTAACTTATTCATGGACCGGCCCCGGAAACTTTACTTCCAGTAGCGCCAATCAAACAATAGGAACTGCCGCTAACGGTATTTATACACTAACGGTAATTTCTCCGGCGTGTACCGGTGCAGGTACTGTACTGGTTACCATGCCAAGCACCTTTACGCCAGCCATTGCAAATACTTCTGTAAGCTGTTATAATGGTTCAAACGGAACAGCAAGCATAAGTGCTATTACAGGCACTTCAACGGCTCCCTATTCTTATGCCTGGTCTAATGCTCAAAGTTCGGTTCAGATTACCAGTCTTACCGCGGGCACATACACCTGTGCTGTTACGGATGGTTTAGGTTGTACTTATTCTGCAACAACCAATATTATACAGCCTGCACAGGCATTTCTTACGCTTGCGAATACCTCAGTTACCTGTAATGGGGGGGCTAATGGAACAGCCAGCGTTGCAGTTGTCCCTATTGCAAATACAGCGCCATATACTTATACATGGTCTGGTCCACCCACTCAAAATACCCCACAGGCTACAGGCTTAAGTGCCGGCAATTACAGTTGTAGTTTACAGGACAATATCGGATGTATTTTTACCGGTACAACTAGCATAATTGAACCAACATCTGTTTCTGTTACAATTTCTACTAACACTACGCAGGTTTGTATTGGCAACACAATTAATTTCACCGCGCTCGGATCAGGCGGAACAGGCGCCGCGTATTCTTATTCGTGGTCAAATGGCGCATCAGGTGCGGCAACATCAATGTCTATGGCAAGCGGCGGTGCCTATAGTTACAGTGTTATTGCACTGGATGTGAATTCATGTACAGCCACCGCGGTTCAAACTGTTACCTTTATTCCAAATCCGGTATTGTCTGTTCCAAATCAGGATGTGTGTAAAGGACTTTCAGTGAATTTAGTTGCGAATGGAGCCAGTAATTATTCCTGGACGCCTTCCGCGGGTTTAAATGCCACTACCGGTAGCGGAGTAATTGCAACGCCAACTGTAACTACGGTTTATACAGTTGTTGGAAATAATTCATTTTGTACAGGTGTTACAACTGTTACTGTTGGGGTAATACCTTATCCCGACCCTGTTATCACAACGCCTAACCAGGAAATTTGTTTGGGGAAAAGCACGTCAATAAACGCAACAGGGGCACAGGGTTTTGTATGGGCGCCAAATTACGCCATCTCTTCTCTTACTTCAACAATGGTGATTGTGTCTCCGTCTGTTTCTACAACATATACTATTACAGGTTATAATTCTTCAGGAACAGTAGTTTGTGCTGTAACACATCAAATGCCAATTTCAGTAGTTCCTCAGGTTACACCTTCTATAAGTAACAACGCAGTTATCTGTCAGGGCGACAGAACTACTTTAACTGCGGGCGGCGGAATAATGTATACCTGGGCACCTTCAGCCAGTTTAAACCAAACCAACACTCCGGTGGTTTCTGCGAGCCCAACGGTAAGTACAATATATACCGTTAATGTAGCCAATAATGTTTATTGCGGTGAAACCATAACGGTTTCCGTAATTGTAAATCCTTATCCTCATGTAAATGCGGGAAGAGACACAACATTTAATCTGGATGATTTCATGTTTATAAATGCTACCGGAACGGGTACTTTGACCTGGATAGAGGGAGAGAATGTTTTTTGCAAAGTTTGTCCTAATACAAAAATAACAGCAGGCCGGTCTAACTGTTATGTAATTGAAGCTGTAAACGAATTTGGTTGTAAGGCAACGGATGAGGTGTGTATTGATGTAACAACTGATTTCGGGGTATATATACCTAACGCTTTTACTCCAAATGGTGATGGATTAAACGATATGTTCCTTGTGTATGGTTATTCTATTTCAGATGTATCAATGGATATTTTTGACCGTTGGGGCGAAAGATTATTTAGTTCCTCGGATCAGAAGCTGGGATGGACAGGAGTATATAAAGGTGTTGACTGTATGTCAGACGTTTATGTTTACAAGATCCATTATAAAGGTTTGAATGGAAAAAAATATTATAAAACCGGTCACGTTACACTGAGCAGATAAAAGTAAAATATTAAGCAACAAAAAAGCCTTTAAACTTTATTCGCTCTACGGAGGAATAAATTTAAAGGCTTTCTTTTTTTTATAAAAACCACAAAGGTATTGTTGTAAATACTACTTAATAACGTTTAACTCTTTGCCAATTTTTTCAAATGCCGCCAGGGCTTTATCAAGATGTTCTTTTGTATGAGCAGCACTTAACTGCACACGTATGCGGGCCTTGTCTTTAGGCACCACCGGAAAGAAAAATCCGATCACATAAATTCCTTCATCAAGTAATTTATTGGCAAAGAGCTGCGAAAGTTTTGCGTCGTACAACATTACAGGAACAATGGCAGATTCTCCGTCTTTAAATTCCAAGCCCATTTTTTTAATTCCTTCTTTAAAATAATTTACGTTCCACTCCAGCTTATCTCTTAACTCCGTAGTTTGACTTAATAAATCGAATACCGCTATGGAAGCTCCCACTATGGAAGGTGCAAGAGAATTAGAAAATAAATAAGGACGTGATCGCTGACGTAAAATTTCTATCACTTCTTTAGGTCCTGATGTAAATCCGCCCATGGCCCCTCCAAGTGCTTTGCCTAAGGTGCCGGTAACAATATCAATACGGCCTATAACGTTGCGTAATTCAATGCTTCCTCTGCCTGTTTTACCAATGAAGCCTGTTGCATGGCTTTCATCAACCATTACAAGCGCGTTGTATTTATCGGCAAGGTCACAAATTTTATCCAGAGGCGCTACAAAACCATCCATGCTGAATACTCCATCTGTTACAATAATCCGGTTGCGCTGTGCCTGCGATTTTTTTAGCTGCTCTTCAAGATCAGCCATGTCGCAGTTTTTATAACGGTACCGTTGTGCCTTGCATAAACGCACGCCGTCAATAATACTGGCGTGGTTTAATTCATCGCTGATAATTGCATCCTGTTCGTCAAACAAGGGTTCAAACACGCCGCCGTTCGCGTCGAAGGCCGCAGCATATAAAATAGTATCTTCTGTTCCAAGGAAAGAGGAAATCTTTTTTTCAAGTGTTTTATGAATATCCTGTGTTCCGCAAATAAACCTTACGCTGCTCATTCCATAACCATGAGAATCAAGCGCCTTTTTAGCGCCTTCAATTACTTTGGGATGAGATGAAAGTCCGAGATAATTATTGGCACAAAAAATAATGACTTCTTTGCCATTTACTTTTACGGCCGCATCCTGAGGTGTAGTAATGATGCGTTCACGTTTAAATAAACCATTGCTTTCTATTTCTGTTAAAGTTGCCTGAAGCTGTTCTTTTAATTGGCCGTACATACGAGTAATTTTATGGGAGTGAATTTAAAAAAAAAGCGCGTCTTGCTCTAATTAATGGCTGCTTTTAATCTAAAATAAAGAGAATAAATTTAATTTCTTGCTAAATTTGAGATTAATATGTCGTACATCATTTCAGGAATTCAGCAAGTTGGTATAGGCGTGGCTAATGTTCACGAGGGTTTTAAATGGTACAATAAACATTTTGGCATGGATGTACCTATTTTTGAAGAAGCCGCTGAAGCCAAATTAATGCTTCCTTACACAGGAGGAAAGCCGCATGCCCGTCACGCTATTTTAGCTATAAACCTCAGGGGTGGCGGTGGTTTCGAAATCTGGCAATATACAAGTCGTACGCCTCAGGCGGCTGCTTTTAAGCCTCAGCCGGGCGATTTGGGTTTGTACTGCGC
>JAOQAF010000173.1 GCA_025963735.1 Bacteroidota bacterium | reverse complement strand
TTTGAACGTTTTCAAATATCACATTTAAATCTACTTTTTCAACAGCTTCTTCTATTGAATCTACTGTTGAATAATGCAGAACGCCTTCAATCATTGTTTTAATCCTATCAACTGAAGAGTGAAGCTTTGCTACATAATCCTTCCCCTTTTGATCCATTGCCGAAACATAATCATCACGAAGAATATTTAAAAAGGTTTTTATCTTTCGCACCGGCTCTTTTAAATCGTGGCTTGCTACGTGGGCAAATTGCTGAAGATCTTCATTCGACCGGATTAATTCCTGAGTTCTGCTGTTCACAAGACTTTCTAATTGCTCCGTAAGATTCTCCTGTTCTTCAATATCAGTGTTAGTGCCAATCCAACTTAAAATGTTCTGCTCCGAATCTTTGATCGGATGGATGCGTGTAAGAAAACGACGGTATTCGCCTTTATTATTTTTAATGGGAAAAGTAAGCTCAAAAGGGTTGTTTCCTGCAAGTCCTTCCTTCACGGCGTCGGTAACTTTTTTTAAATATTCGGGATGCTGCGCCGTTTCCCAACCTTTACCTTTTGATTCCTGTTCTGTTAATCCGGTATAGTTATACCATTGTTTGTTAAACCAGGTGTGCATACCTTCACTGTTCATCATCCAGGCAAGGTTCTGCATATTATCTGCAATAACTCTAAAATGCTCCTCGCGCTCCTTTAACGCGTCATCTGTTTTTTTCCTGTCAATTACAAGAGCTGCGGTTCGCGTGGCAAAAGTGATAATGGCTTTATCTTCCTCGGTAGGATCATGAGGTGTATCATAATACAAGGCAAATGTTCCGATAATTTTTTGATCGGATACTGAAAATATAGGTGACGACCAGCAAGAACGTAACCCAAAAGAAATTGCAAGATCTTTAAAATTTCTCCAAAGCGGATCAGTGGCAATGTCGGTAACTATTACCGGTTTTTGTGAATATGCTGCGGTGCCACATGATCCAACTTCCGGGCCAATTTCTATGCCGTCAATCTTATCATTATAATCGGCAGGTAAGCTCGGTGCGGCACCATGCCGGAGCCGTTTTCCTTCACTGTCAAGCAACAAAATGGATGCTTTCATGCCCTTGGCGGAATGCCTTTCAATAGCCTTAACCAAATGGTCGAGAGAATCACGAAGAGACGAACCTCCGGTAATCATTTCCAACACACTGCTTTGATCCTGCGACAGTTTTTTTGCTCTTACTACGCCCGTAATATCATTACCCTGTACAAAAATACCCTTAATGCTTCCATCTGCGTCCTTAACGGGTTGATAAACAAAATTCACGTACACTTCTTCGAGTTCCCCCTTGCCTTTCCTGTCAATTCGCACCGATGTTTCTTCGCTTATAAAAGGTATTCCGGTGGTGTACACATTATCGAGAAGTTCTATAAAACCCTGATCTTTAACTTCCGGAAGAGCTTCTTCCACGGGTTTACCCACTATTTTTCTGTCTCCGCCTATGAGTTTCAGGTACATGCTGTTTGCCATCTCAAAAATATGAGTTGGCCCTTTTGTTGTAGCTATAAACGACGGCGCGTGTTTAAAAAGATCGCGCAAATGTTCCTGCTCCCGTATTAATTCCTTTTCTGCTTCAGCACTTTTTTTCTCAGCAATAACACGGCCGGTGGTTTCTATCACTATTGCAAGTACTCCGGCTGGTTTTCCTTCTTCATTTATAATCGGACTATAATTTAAATCCATCCATACTTCTTCCGGCACATTCTTACGATATAAGGTAAGTCCCATATTAGTATATGACAAGGTTTTTCCGGAAAGACACACATGAAGTACGTTTCGGTTAAAGGAAGCCACTTCAGGCCATCCTTCTTCTACCTTTGAGCCTAACAGCGACGGGTGACGCGCTGCTGCAAATTCCGAATAGGCATCGTTATATAACATAATTCCGTTTGTGCCCCATAACATTACCATTGGTATGGGCGATTGCAAAATGGTATTAACTGAAGTAGTGAGGCTGGAAGGCCAGTTTGTTAATGGTCCCGCATCTGTATCTTCCCACCTATAGTTGCGAATAAGATTTGCCATTTCTGTTTCACCTACAATTGAAGGAGCGAAAGTTCCGATTTGTTCCATGTCATTTTTTTATTAGTAATTTTTGAAAAATGCTTAAATAGTTAAGCTTAAGAAAAATATATTATATACCAACGCATAGCGAAGCCAACATGGCTAAGAGGCCCACTTCCATAAACGGAGATACGCCTTTTGAATGCACAAGCCCTGAAATATATTTTACAAGCGCGCTCACCTCGTCAGGTTTGGTAAAAAAACCATCTGCTCCAAGATTTTTTGCAGTTTCAATCGCACTTCGCTGGTTTGCGGTAGTATAGATTATTACCTTTAAATTTTTCAGTTTTTCTGTGGCGCGAATTTTTGTAAGAAGTTCAAAGCCTGTCATGTTAGGCATATTCACATCAACAAAAACATAATCGGGAAGTTCAGCAGCCTGAAGTAACCGCTCGTAACCATCCATTCCGTTACTTGCCTGTAAACAACGGATGCCGGAATCTACTTTGCCTACGCTTTCGGTAAAAATGGTTCTGTCATCCGAATCATCATCAATAATCATTAGTGCATTGGTTTTCATATTTTGCGTATCAGTTTAATAATCGTTTATATAGTTCCTTGATATTAATTACTGCCTCAGATATCGGAATTATTCTACTTCCTAAAACCTATCGATATAGAATTCTATAAAAATTAAAAAAGCATGCCAACCAACAATAAAATAAACCTTATGGTGTATATTAAATGATTTTTATATGAGAAGAAAGGTGTGGTAGATAAACCGCTGTTATCAGGCTGATTTACGGGCTAATAATTTCTTGACTTAATTAATTATTACACAATTGAATACTTAATTATAGAAAAAAATACACAAGTGGGGAATGCCGATACTCACCGATGAATGATCTATAAGGTCTGTTCAGGTGTCCTAATAATTGTGCTTTTTCAAATGAGTAAATCTACCGTCAAATCGTTTTATGTGTACATTTGTAAATTATTTAATAAGTTTAAAGTATGGGTGGGGATGTACATTTTTTAATTGGGGATGATGATCAGGATGACCGGCATTTTTTTGCTATTGCATTGCAATCAATTGACCCTTCTATAATTTGTCGTATTGCAAAGAGCGGACAAGAAGTGCTTGATACTTTAAAATCAGAAGAGGTATTACCAAATGTTCTTTTTCTTGATATAAATATGCCCAATTTAAATGGTTGGGACGTTCTATTAAAGATAAAAAAGAATCCCGTTTGGAAGGCGATACCGGTTATCATGTATACAACCTCTTCTTATAAAAGAGATATTGAGTTAGCAACTGAATTTGGCGCGATTGGATTTTGTACTAAGCCCGATGATGTTAATCAACTGAAAATAATTCTTAAGTTTATTATCGATAATATTAATCGCCTTTCAGAAAACATTATAAAGAATTCCGGCATCGAGCACTTTAAGGTAATTGAGCCTGGTTTAAATTGAGAATTTTCCCGGATTTTAACCTCTGCATTTCTTAATTGGAGGTTTATACTACACTGTTATAAGTGTAGGCAACTGTCAAATTTTAATACCTGGTATTTCAGCGAATGACAGCGTAAAATTATTTTTATTACAAAAAATATCCTTTTATATTTAAACACATAAAAACTAAAAAACAAACCCCATGAAAAAAAATGTATTTATCATTTTAGGAGCGTTAATGCTAACAGGAGGCTTGACCTCATGCTCTAAATCTTACAACTGCCATTGCGTGTATTCAACCAATGGAGTAGTTAATCATGAAGATGATCATAAAGTAAATGAAGGTAAAAAAGAAAAATCGGCGGCTTCATGCAACCAGGGGGATAACACCAATACTACAACCCTGAATGGTTACACAAGCACCACTTCAACTGAATGTGAATTAACGTAATCACGAAAAAGCCCCTTATTCAGGGGCTTTTTTTTATAATTTTTCTGTTTTAGAGACAACCTCAAAAAGGGCAGGATAGCAATTAAAGACTTATTGTATTTGTTTTACCGCTCAGTGTAAGCATTTGTAAAAAATCACAGGTTCCCGTGCCGTAATCCACATGACGCACTGCTCTTATACCCGGTTTAAAATCAATACTCCCTGAAATGAATGGATGATCCTGCGGTGTAGGAGCATTTGGAGCACACGTGAAATCGCGGATAAGGAGGTTAACGGAGTTTGTAAAGCCTTCAGTGTTTGTATTTCCAAACTCATCCAAAATTGTCATGGATCCCATTGAACTTCCATTCACCTGTATTTTAGCTTTTGACCAATCGATTGGAAACGATTGCCCCTTGTAACAAGCAGGATCGTTAGTATTTAATAAGGTAATTATTTCATTAGATTTCCATCCATCAATATGGCGCCAAAAACCACTAAAAACGGAAATATCACTGCTGTCACTCCAAACCAAATCCGTGCCTGAATAAACCGTTTGGCCCGCAACACTCATTGGTGTTATGTTTGTTACAGTTTTGTTATTTATTGTTACGGTGCTTAAATTAACGGCATAATTGTTGGCCGTAACTTTAAATGAAAATTCGGGCATTCTGAATGAATTTGCGTTAGTCACCGATGCGTTAAAGTCATAGATTAATTTTCCTGTCCTTTTACAACTATCTGCTCCCCGGGATCCGGTGGTGCCAAAATCAATTGTAAATGTTTTACCTGCACCGGTTACAATCGCGCCTGGAAAAAAAGAATTTAAGTTACCGTTTTCAGAAACCTGGGCTCCCATATTTATAATATCATCCGAAATCCTTTCCGCCTGAGTTTCAAACCATAATGAACGCGTTTCGGTGTCAGGTGGTGGACCATTTGTGGGTGGCGGAACATCCTTCTTTTTGCAGGAAGTAAACATAATAGATAAAAAAAAGATGACCATTATTGATGGAAAGCGAACCGGATTTTTCATATTATTTTATTTTTTAGGATAACAGATTTATAAACGGAAGGTTTAAAAATTTATTGTGGATTTATATTTCTGATTCCAGTATGTTTTCAAGTTTATAACATATTCAAAGCAATTCAAGATATGTTGCGTGCTAAACTGGTTAGGTGCGGGTCGGCTTCGAAATACTCAGCCACCATTACGGTCATACTGAGCGCAGTCGAAGTATGGGCGCAGTCGAAGTATGGGCGCAGTCGAAGTATGAGCGCAGTCGAAGTATGAGCGTATTCGAAGTATGAGCGTATTCGAAGTATGAACGTAGTGCCTCGAGAACCTCAGCCACCTTGAAGGTCATACTGAGCGTAGTCGAAGTATGACCGTAGTGCCTTCGAGAGCCCTCAGCCACCTTGAAGGTCATACTGAGCGTAGTCGAAGTATGACCGACGTCGAAGTATGAGCAGCCGAAGAGTACGCTGAATTTGTATCACTAATTTCAGTTCCCAAAACTTACCGCAATGATCTGGATCTTTCGTTCCTGCGCTGCATAAGGACTATAAACCGAATTTCGCTTATCTTTTAAATCATCACTTACCTTACTCATTGGCAATTCGCCTATATCAACATCTTCATATACAATCTTTCCTTCTCCGGTGTTTGTATTATTAATGTATTTTAAAAAAAATCCATTTTTTGTTTCGCTGAAATAATTTCTTAAACTGCTTATTCTTCGTTTAGCAAGGTTCACATTGTAATCAGTACTGGCTAAAGGACTACAATATCCTTTCATTGTTATCTTTACAGTTTCACCTTTGATCAATACTTTTTCCAACAGATCTGAGAAACGTTTCAGATCTTCATAACCTGCATCCACACTATCTGTAAAAAAATTCTCAACTTTGTTTAAAGCCACTGTTTTTTGCTCACCTTCTGCCCCTCCCGGGTATTCGATAAGATATTCAGGCACTAATGTCTTATACTCATTATAAGTAGTTTCATAATTCTTTTTAGTAATTATATTTTTTGTTTTCGGATCAGGCTCATCGTTATGAAAGTATAAAGTGATGGGACAAAGAACTTTCATTTGTCCTTTTATTAATTGAAGTGTATCTATTGGTTTTGTTGGAATGCTTAGCGGTTCAATATTAAAACGGTAAATATCATTACAGCAGTTAAGTTTATTTTCAAAATACGAACCAACTCTGTTACTTGAAATATAAGCCCTGTCGCGGGTTTTGTTTACAGAATAATAAATGTCGTTATAACTGCTGTTGATGGGATAACCCGCATTTTGAGGTTCACCGAATTCGCCATTCTTAAATTCGCTTTTAAAAATGTCAAATCCTCCGAGACCTTTATGATAAGTGCTGCTGAAATAAAGTGTATTACGTTCATTCACATACCAGGGAGTAATTTCATCATCAGGTGTGTTAACTTTTTTTCCGCAGTTAACCGGCGTTTCAAATGTTCCGTCTTCTTTTATTGTGGAGTACCAGATATCCAGATTTCCTTCGCCCCCCGCCCTGTTACTTGCAAAAAATAAAACTTTTTTACCATTAATTTTACCGTAGCAAGGCTGCGTGGTATTTATACCTTTTAAATTTATCGGTTCAGGCATGCGTTCAAGTGCTTGCCATTTATTGTTTACATAATTTCCTGAATACAATTCACAACCATATTCCGAAGCGTTTTTTGCCTTGCAACGCGAAACTATCATTTGTTTATAATCATCACTAAAACAAGTATTGGCATTATGCAGATACGTTGCATTTATGGCAGTATCCAGCGCTTTAACCTTCTGCCATTTTTGCTGACGCATTTCGGAGCGGTAAATTTTATTAAGGTTTACATCGTTCGCGTCTTTTTTTGAGGGGTTTTTTAATGATGAAAAATAAAGGGCGCTGTCGCTTTCGAATGGCGCGTATTCACTTACTTTGCTGTTAATGGTTGTATCAAGATGTTCAATTTTTTCGGGCACTGGGTTTTTAATCATGATTAAGGCCAGATCACACGCTTCAATCTCGAGCAGAGACTTTGTGAAATAATAATCGAGGTTTACTTTCTTCTTATCCTTTTTTAATTTCGAAAATTTTGTAAACCATTTTTTAGCTTCTTTATATTGACCTTTATTTTTTAAGATCTGGCCAATCCAATAAAAACAAAGTGGACGGGATTTACCATTATCAACAGCCGCAATTTTATTGTATAATCTGTAAGCAATATCCAGATCAAAATTCAGCCGGCTGGCCTCGGCGTAATTGTACTGTACAGAAACATCGCTGCTATCGCGGTAAAAGAGCCGGTTATAATATTGAGCCGCAGTATACCAGTCTTTATTTGCCATTGCCGCTTCAGCCTGAAGAAGCATGGAGCGGTTACTCTGGGCCTTCACAAAATTAAGACCAAGTAATACAAAAATAGTATAAAGATATTTTTTCGAACACATATTACATAAATACCGGGCAAACTCGTTTTTTTGAAATGTAAGAAGGAGTACGTTTAATTATGTAGTTCACAAAAATTTCAAATGCACCGCGCCTGTTGGTTGCCGCGATAAATTTACTTGTGTTAATGTCGTACGCAATACCGCTTTGTAAGGTTTTATTGGTATATCCAAACCGCAATACAACCGCGTCACGTGCGCGTAAACAAGCCCCTGCTAAAACCGCAAGGTTATTATCCCTGTTAAAGTAATACTTCAAGGAGGCGTGCGGAATGAACTCGTAATACTTGCCCTGTTTGTTAATAAGGGCTTCCGTTACCAGATCGGTACGTAAATTTATTGGCATAACATACCTTAAATAATTTGATAATTTAAAATCAAGTTTGCTTAAATTATTTCCCTGGTAGGTGATAACCGGTGAAGATAAATGATGCAGACCCAAACCGTAAGTAAAATATGCTTTGTTTTTAATTCTGTATTGAATGGCGCTTCCCAGATTAAGATCCGCATAATTATATTTTGTCCAATCAAACCGTTCATTGGTGCTTAGGCCTGGATTATACTGTAATCCGTCAAACTGATTATCAAAAGTCATTTTATCATAATCAAAGCCAACCTGGCACCAGCCAAGGTTCATGCCAATTGAAACCATAAGTGAACTATCGGCGATAGAATAGATATAACTTCCGCTAGCATAGATCTGCGTTGTTTTATAACGAGTATCTCCGGCTTTATCATTATTAAACATTAAGCCAACTCCAACCATATCTTTAACAAAAGCTTTTGGTTTAAAACGCGCTTCTCCGTTCATGCTAAAAGTTGAATAAGGTACCGGAACACTTTGCCATTGGCTTCTGAAAATGGCCCCTACCCTGTAATCGCCATTAAACAGTCCGGTAAACCCTGGTGAATTATTCAATAAAGAACCGTCAGACTGGGAAAAGTGAATGTCCTGTCCTATAAGACATTGAGCCCAAAACAAGGTCAAAAGCAGATATAGAAAAGTGTTTCTGATAATAATCCTTTTCTTAAAATTACATTGTTTTACTTTAAAAACAAAGCTTTGCAGACTATCTTTAATTGCTAAATTTGTAGCACAAAATTTTTTATATGGCAAGTGATAATTTCCAGGCTCATGATTACTATTTAATGGATGAGCTTTTAACGGATGAACATAAATTAATACGCGAAACCGCGCGTGCATGGGTAAAGAAAGAAGTAACGCCAATTGTTGAGGAAGCGTGTCAAACTACTAAGTTTCCGAAACAGTGGATAAAAGGTCTTGCCGAGATCGGTGCTTTTGGTCCTTATATTCCGGCGGAGTATGGCGGGCCGGGCTTGGATCAAATTTCTTACGGATTAATTATGCAGGAGCTTGAACGTGGTGATAGCGGCTTGCGTTCTACCGCTTCTGTGCAAAGCTCACTGGTTATGTTTCCTATTTTTACTTACGGAAGCGAAGATCAAAAGAAAAAATATCTTCCGAAATTGGCTACCGGCGATCTTATGGGCTGTTTCGGTTTAACAGAGCCTGATCATGGAAGCAACCCAAACGGAATGATCACCAATTTTAAAGATGCCGGTGATGGAAAGCATGTGATATTAAACGGCGCAAAGATGTGGATCAGTAATTCACCCTTTGCGGATATTGCGGTTGTGTGGGCCAAAGATGAAGCCGGAGAAATAAGAGGATTAATAGTTGAAAGAGGCATGGCCGGATTCACAACTCCCGAAACACACGGTAAATGGAGCTTAAGGGCCAGCGCTACCGGCGAACTTGTTTTTGATAATGTAAAAGTTCCTAAAGAAAATATTTTCCCTAACATAAAAGGATTAAAAGGACCATTAGGCTGTCTTAACAGTGCCCGTTACGGTATTGCATGGGGTGTAATTGGCGCTGCCATGGATTGTTACGACAGTGCTTTGCGTTACAGTAAAGAGCGGGTTCAGTTTGGTAAACCAATCGGAGCTTTTCAGTTAACACAAAAAAAGCTCGCTGAAATGATCACTGAAATTACCAAAGCGCAACTATTAACCTGGCGCTTAGGGGTATTAAAAAATGAACATCGTGCATCGCCTGCTCAGATAAGTATGGCTAAACGCAATAACGTAAACATGGCGTTGACCATAGCACGTGAAGCCCGTCAGATCCATGGCGGAATGGGCATTACAGGTGAGTACCCTATTATGCGACACATGATGAATCTTGAAAGTGTTATTACCTACGAAGGCACACACGATATTCATTTACTGATAACAGGAATGGATGTAACAGGCTTTAATGCTTTTAGCTAGCTTTAAAAACCTATTTTTTGATAAGAAAGCCGCAACCTCTGCGGTTTTTTTTATGTGCTTTTTAATTTATCACTATAGTACAGAAGCGGGAAAATTAGTTCACAACTGGAAATCCATTGCGTGGAATATTTTTTGTTCTAATTAACGATAGCCCACCACTGACCATGAAATACCTATACATTGGATTAATATTATTGAATTTAAGTATTCTCAAATGTCAAACCTGGCAGTGGGCCTTTTCCACTAAAGGGCTTGGCACAGTCCAAACCGTTATAGGTGCCGACAGTAATATTTATGTCGCGGGTTCCTTTAAGGGCGATTCATGCCTGATTAACGGAAACTATATTTTTGGACAGCAAAATTTAAATTTATTATTAGCCAAATTATCACCATTAGGAAATATAATCTGGACCCGGGTATGCTCGTCAACATTGATAAAAAATGTAGGGATTTTAGAGTACAACAATGAAATAATTTTCGCGGCAAACTTTTCGGGTAACATGACAGGATTTATTACTGACTCTTCATCTTCGCAAAAGTATTTTTTGGCTAAAGTTAACTCTACTGGAAACTTAGTCTATTATAAAAAAGAAGGGAATGCAAACCTTATAAGCATTGACTTAACAAACAATGGCTCTATTTTGGCGAATGGAACTTATAACAATAGTACCCTTATATCCGGTGTTACGTTGACAGGACTTCCTAATGTTTCCTCCGGATTCTTTCTAAGATATAATAATTCAGGATCTCTAAGTTTAATTAAAAATCTTGTTTGGAAAAATAATGGATACCTCAATGGAATGCATTCTGACCCATCGGGTAATATTTATATGTCAGCAGCTTTTGAACAAGATTCCTTAAAAATAAGCAACGATACGGTGGTAGATTTCACCTCAGATAATTATCAGTACGCAAGAGAATTATTCCGGTTCGATAGTAACGGAAAACTTAAACAATTAGATATTACCAGCGTTTATTTTACTAACATGATTGATTATAGAGCCCATGGAAATGCCGATTATACAATTCGATTAATTTCAACATCTTGCAATCATTGTGTCAGCGGATTGATTATTAAGCGGGTGGATGGCGGGAACCAAACCTGGTGGCATTTACATGGCTTAGGCTCGCCTTCCGGTGGTCCTAATGGACCCCAGCCGCCTTATATGTATCCTGGCGCACTTACCAGCGACTATGATAATATCTATTTTGCGGGAACGTATCAAGCGACCCAACTTATGGGTGATGACACACTAAAAAACTCGGGTATGGTTGTAGCTAAAATGGATCATGCAGGTACATATGAAAAGATATTAAGTGCCCAGTATGGATTAACCCCAACAAATTTATCCAACGTTAAAAATAAGACAGTTATATTAAGCGGATTAAATAGTTACGGCGGATTTATAGGGACACACCAATTAGATTCGCTTGGCACAAAGGGTGGATTTATTGCTAAACTGAGCGAAGTTTCACCTGTGTTGGTTAAAGAAAACCTAGGGTTTCGCAACACATTAAAGGTTTATCCTAACCCTTCCAATGACTGCTTTGTAATTGAAACAGAGGGTTCAGATAATATTTTGTCATTCAAAGTTTATAATATTCTTGGGGAAGTTATTATTAGTAAAAATATTAATGCATCCGCTAAATTTCAAGTTAATTTGAACAATCACCCTAAAGGTTTATATCTTCTTGAAGTTATTAGGGGAAAGGATAAACTTTACAAGAACATCGTTTTAAATTAACTGTTACCTGGTTTATGAATGTTTGAGTACCAATCGTAAATCATTCTCAAATAAAAAATCGATAAGAATTCATATATTCGTTTCTTTTTAAGTTTTCCATGCCTCATGCCAAGAAAAATCATCCTATATTAAAACCCGGTTTGCATGAGCGGAACAAACATCGTGAGCGCTATAATTTTAACGAGCTTGCAAAAACCTGCCCCGATTTAATGCCTTTTGTAAAGTTGAATGATTACGGGGATGAGTCGATTGATTTTTTTAACCCTGATGCTGTTAAAACGTTGAATAAAGCTTTATTAAAACATTATTATGACATTGATTATTGGGATATTCCAGATAATTACCTGTGTCCTCCTATCCCCGGCCGGGCAGATTACATTCATCATATTGCCGATTTACTTAATGATGCTGATAGTAGGAACAGAAATAAAATCCCTCAAGGAAACACAGTGAAGTGTCTGGATATTGGTGTTGGTGCCAATTGCGTGTACCCCATTATAGGCACAAAAGAATATGGCTGGAGTTTTATAGGATCAGATTGCGATCAGGTGGCACTTAATAATGCCGCTAAAATTATTGAGTTAAATGCTCGTTTAAACGGACAGGTTGAATTAAGATTCCAATCAAATCCAAAACATATTTTTAAAGGGATCATTCAGAAAAATGAATTCATTGATCTTACCCTTTGCAATCCGCCATTTCACAGATCGCATGCAGAAGCACAGTCGGCATCCATACGAAAACAAAGCAACTTAAAAGGTAAACGGGTTACAAAATCAGTTTTAAATTTCGGTGGACAAAATAATGAGTTGTGGTATGATGGCGGCGAAGCGAAATTTATTGACATTATGATTAATGAAAGCAGGGAGTTTTCCAAATGTTGTTTTTGGTTTTCAGTTCTGGTATCAAAGCAATCAACATTAAATTCGGTTTACCAAGCTCTTAAGATGATGAATGCAACTGAAGTAAAAACAATTTCCATAAGCCATGGAAATAAAATGAGTCGCACTGTAGCATGGACTTTCCTTGATAAAAAAGAACAAAACGAGTGGGTTCAAACGCGCTGGAAATAAAATTAATTTTTAAAGCATAGAACGCTTTCTAAAAATAATATCAATAAACCTTTCTATAACTGACTCTCAAGGTCTTTTAATTCCTGAACTTTTTCAAGGTATCCTAACTTTTCATACGAATAAATTAAGTTATTCAGGCAACGTTTAATGATTTCTACATTATCGCAGGGAAGATAATATTTAGCCTCGGGTTCAAGATTAAGTTGTTTTAGAAACGAATCTATGTCTTTTTGATTAAAGATGAGCCCTTTGCTGAAAGGATTAATGTAAAATAAAATGTTGTTGGAAAGAGTCTTGTTATTCACATCAATCAGGTTGGCATTTTCATTTACATAAGCCAGAACAAAGTGTTGCGGAAGATTAATCCCATAAACCGGAATATTCAGTTCCTTACAAACTAAGGCGTAAACAACGCTTAACATTAAAGGATTTCCTTTTTTGCTTTCGAGTACATTATTAATAAATGAGTTTTGCGGAGCATGGTAATTGGTAATGTTTCCGCTAAATTGGTGTACTTCAAATAAGATATGGTTAACTATTTTTACTTTTTCAAGTGCTGTCAGGTCTTCATGTAATTCAAGCCAAACGTCCTGCTTAATCTGAGCAAGTTGCTTTCTGATTTTAGTTTCGTCAAAATCGGGATATTGATACCTGGCTAATAATAAAGTTCCTTTTAAAAGATCATCCTGCTCTTCTTTGGCCCAGGTTTTAAGTGCTTTTTGAAGCGTTTCAAACTGTATGGTATGAATAATTGTTTCAATGCGTTTTTGCATAATGGCGTCAAAACTATTTTCCCATGCTGTTTCAAGATGAGGAATTGCGGGAGGACCCAGTATTACAAAACGGTCTCTCACCTGAGAATAAATATCTTCATCAGGATCGTCAAGTAAAGTGATGAGGGCTATCACTTCTTTCAGACTCATTTCTTTTTTTCGTTTCGTTGCCATATTCATCAAAAATAAGAAGATACAGTGCGCATTGAGCCGGTGAAGAAATAAATTCTTAACAAAACTCATGTTTATTGAATTGAACAATTCAATTTTAATAAAGTGCTGAAAACTTTATACCATCTATAAATAAAAAAGGCCCCGTTTTCACGGAGCCTTTAAAATGAAAGATTATAAGGTTATTTGTTTAAGATTAAACGCTTAACGATTTTTTCTTGTCCGTTATTGATGGTAACAAAATAAACCCCGTTAGATTGACCGTTTAAGTCAATGTTAAACACATTACTTGTAACACCTGTGTATTTTGAGGTAGCCACTACTTGACCTAACGCATTATGTATGGTCATTTCAAGCGTTTGCGTTCCAGGTAATGTAGCAATTAAACTAACCATACCGTTACTTGGATTCGGATATAATGAAATTCCGTTATCTAATATTGAATTAGACCTTACACCAGTAGGAATAGCACAAGCCATATCAGGAAGGATAGCTAAGTGGTAATCTGTTGCGCCGCCCCATGCGGTTTTGATATCATGCCATGTATTATCGCTCCACATTTCCCACGAAGTAGTAGAAGTAGCATTGTTATCGTTAAACACAACTGCAGTATCTCCGTTTCCGGTTGGTAAAACAAGTGAGGCATAGAAACCACCTGTTGGAGGCGCGTTTACCGGTGTTGTAAAATTAAAGCGGTAAGGCTTAATAATTGCAGGGCTAAATGTAACGGCAGGACTTCCGCAATAAGTAACGCTAGATACTGAAGTTGCTGCAACAATGGTTCCTAAAGTAGTAGCTGTTTGTGATATTAAGGCTCCTGGTGCAGTAGTGGCGTTTGTCGCGCTATAAATTTTCATTGTAACAGCAGATGCAGCGTTTCCACCTGTACCTTTAGTTCCATTTTTATAAAATAATACAATTACACCTTTAATTTGTGGTGAAGACATTCCACTATATTGTGAAGCGGCGTAAAACTCTGCTTTTTCTTTATCTCCGTAACAATTGTTACCTGCAACAAATCCTGCTTTTGGTGAACAACCCGGGGTTGCAGTATCACTGCCAGCAGTATAAATAGATAAAGTACCTGTATTACTTACATTGCTAAGTGTATCAGCGCAAGTTGTTGGTGTTACACAAGCAGAAAGGGTAATACTTTTTGAATTTGAGTTCGTTCCTACTGTGTTGGTTGCTGCAACAGTAATTGTATACGACCCTGGCGTGGTAAAGTTAATGGTAGGGTTGGTTGCAGTATTATTTGGGTTAAAAGTTACACCTGTTGAAGGATTTGAACTCCAAACAAACGTTGGTGCAGGTACTCCTGTAGACATGTTATTGGTTGAAATAGCAGAGTTTGTACATGCTGATGTAGGAATAGACATGCTGGCAACAGGAGCGGCAGCGGCAAGGTTACATAATGTAGCCGCGCTTGTGCTTAACTGACTTCTGTAAGTACCATACTGCATTGCTGTTTGAATGCGAGCAGTCTGATCATTTGTAAAAATATACATACAAGGATCGTCTGTATAGTCCATAAAATTCTGGAACATCTCTCCTGTAGTATTTCCTGCACAGGTTCCTAATTTATAAGGATGTGTCGGGCAACCGAAATTTGAAGTTTGTGAAGGTGGTGTATCATTACAGTAGTCAGTAGCACATGTTCCATCTCCCCATGTGTGGCGTAAACCTACCCAATGGCCAATTTCATGAACAGCTGTTCTTCCTTTATTGTAAGTAGGATCGTAAGTTCCTGCAGGATAAATGGTGTTTGAACCAAATGCTTTCGACCAGCACCATAAACCATCAGTGGTATTGCTTCCGTTACCGGTAATACCCGGAATGGTAGTACCTGTAAGTACCGGGAATGTAGCGTAACCTAAAAGACCAACAGCTGCCTGCTCGTTAGTGATCCAGATATTCATATACCTGGTTGCAGGCCAAATGGTATTTGGTTTAATATACCCGTCAATAAAATTTTGAAAAGCGGTTG
Organism: Bacteroidota bacterium; assembly: GCA_025963735.1. Lineage (GTDB taxonomy): Bacteria > Bacteroidota > Bacteroidia > B-17B0 > Aurantibacillaceae > Aurantibacillus. The sequence goes on along the minus strand of JAOQAF010000173.1, from coordinate 5,745 downwards.
GTGTGTTATACGCTGCATTAGCTGGGTCTTTGGAAGGAAAACTTCCTAAAGGTGCAGTCATAGCGTTTGCGTTGATCCTGTCGATACCCGGCTCTGCTAATAAAGCTCCGGTTGGAGATTTTGTTGCAAGACAAAAAGAAATTCCTGTGTTTGCTTTAGCGGAAGCAAATACAGCGGGAAGATTTCCGGAGTTTAAACCGTTACTGGCAAAGTCCTGATTTAAAACAGTGATCTGTGAATTGATCTGTGCCTGGGCAAGGTTTGGAAATGTTCCAACCGGCTGATTGGTGTGGATAACGTGTACAATTACAGGAATAGTGTAATTAACAGCTTGTGTTTTACCGCTTGGTAAACCAGCTATGAATTCATTCACTTTCTGATTGAAATAGTTATTCCATTCCGCATTTGGCGTTTGGGCACCACAACCACGATTTGGGTATGTGGGATTTGCGATTTGATTAACTGGCGGGCTTTGATTAATCGCTGCCTTTCTACCGGTTTGAGCATTTATACCTATAGCTAGGCTTAATGCTGCTCCCATTAGGGGTAAATGTAATTTCATATTTTTTTGTGTTTGTGTTATTAATTACGCTAACATAGTGATTTTATTATTTAGTCCCAAATTTTTAAAAACAAAAAATTTAGTTAACATTTAGCTTTTTAACATATCATAAAAAAAGGCCCCCGGAGGGTCCTTAAAACAGTTAATCTGCCTGTAGAAAAGGATACCTGAAATCATTTGCAGGAATAAACGTTTCTTTTATTGTTCTCGGGCTTACCCAACGCAATAAATTAACTTTGGCACCCGCCTTATCATTTGTTCCGCTTCCGCGAGCCCCACCAAATGGCTGCTGACCAACAACAGCTCCCGTACATTTATCATTAATATAAAAGTTACCTGCCGCGTTCGCCAATTTTTTGGTCGCCAGCTCAATGGCATAGCGATCATTAGCCATGATTGAACCGGTTAATGCGTAAATACTGGTGCTGTCAACAATCTCCAGCATCTGCTCAAATTTATTTTCATCGTACACATGCAAGGTTAACACCGGACCAAATAATTCATCACACATGGTCACGTATTTTGGATCATCTACCTTTAATATAGTAGGCTCAATAAAATAACCTTTTGTTTTATCGCATTTTCCTCCCGCCACTATCTCAACAGACTTATCATTCGCAGCTTTATCAATGTATGATTTCAGCTTATCAAAACTTTTTTCATCAATTACTGCATTTATAAAATTGGTAAAATCTTCAGTCGGCCCCATTTTCATGGCATTTAAATCTTCCACCAGATATTTTTTTACATCATTCCATAAATTAGAAGGAATATAAGCGCGAGAAGCCGCAGAACATTTTTGTCCCTGATATTCAAAAGCGCCACGTGCCAATGCCACGGAAACTTCTTTTGCATCGGCGCTGGAATGTGCCATGATAAAATCTTTACCGCCGGTTTCTCCAACAATTTTAGGATAGGATTTATACTTATGGATATTGTTACCTATAGTTTGCCAGATGTTTTGAAATACTTCGGTGCTTCCCGTAAAATGTATTCCTGCAAAATCCCTGTGATTAAAAATAACATCCGCCGCTTCAGGACCGCTCGGATAAATTAAATTGATTACCCCGGCCGGAACGCCTGCTTTATTAAATATTTCCATCAATACATTGGCGCTGTAAATTTGCGTGTTACTCGGCTTCCAAACAACAACATTACCCATCATGGCACAGCTGCTTGGTAAATTTCCGGCAATCGCCGTAAAATTAAAAGGCGTTAAAGCGTAAATAAATCCTTCCAAGGGTCGCCACTCAAGCCGGTTCCACATACCAGGACCGCTAACCGGTTGATCGGCATATATCTCTGTCATAAAATGAACATTGAATCTTAAAAAATCAATGATCTCGCAGGCACTGTCAATTTCGGCCTGGTAGGCATTTTTACTTTGCCCTAACATGGTGGCCGCGTTCAACTTAGCCCTGTAAGGACCGGCAATCAGGTCGGCGGCTTTTAAAAAAATACTTGCGCGGTGTTCCCAGCTAAGGGCTGCCCACTTTTCGCGTGCTGCCAAAGCGGCTTCAATGGCTTGCTCGATGTGCTTTTTTTCACTTTTATGATATTGCCCAAGGGTATGCATGTGATCGTGAGGCGGGGCAAGCCTTACCGTTTTATCACTCTTTACTTCCTTGCCTCCAATATACATGGGTATATCAATGGTTGTACTTCGCAAATGTTTAAGCATGGCCTGCAACTCTTTGCGTTCGGCACTTCCGCTGGCGTATTGTTTTACGGGTTCGTTAACGGGTGTGGGTACTTTATAAATTCCTTTTGGCATAGTATGGATTAAAAATGTTGTTATTTTTTGTTTTAAAACAGACATCAAAGATAGCATCTTTTATAAAATGAAATCAAAAACGGAGGTACATATTAAGGTTTTTTAGAACTGTTTTGTTATTAGCTTTGCATCTTATTAAAAACCCGAAAACATATTATTCCTTAATACTGGCGGCGGTCATTTTATTCTCTTTTTTCTGCATATATAAAATTCAGTTTTTAAAGTTCGATTATGATTTCGAGGCTTTTTTTCCTAATGAAGATAATGAACTGGAGGTATATAACAATTACCGCAATACATTTGAACACGACAATGAGTTTGCCCTTGTAGCTGTTGAAAATAACGCCGGAATTTTTAAGAAACCATTTTTGTTAAGGGTAGATAGTTTAACCAAAGCTTTAAGTGAGCTTAATTACATACAAAAAGTTACTTCTCCTACCAATTTAAAAACCATTTCACTGGGAGGGCTATTGCCTACTCAACTTAGAACACTACATTTTGAAGATGAAAGTCTATATAAAGACGACAGTTTGCTCATCTATCAATCGCCACACCTTATCGGATCGTTCTTTCCTGTGAATGCCAAATCGCTTACAATATATATTAAGACTGAAGAAGCACTTAAAAAAAGGCAATCTGATTCGCTTGCAAAAAGTATTGAAGCAGTTATAAATAAATTTAAGTTTGACGAAGTACATTATGTAGGCCGTGTATTTGCACAAAACGTTTATCTCGAAAATCTAAAGCGGGAGTTTGGCATCTTTCTGGCTTTATCTTTTGTTGTGGTTGTTTTGTTTTTATGGTTCAGTTTCAAAAGTTTTTATGGAATTATTGTACCGGTAAGTATTGTACTTATAAGTATAATATGGACCCTTGGTTTAATGAGTCTTTTTGGCAAACCAATTGATTTAATGACGGTAATGCTCCCTACAATGATTTTCATTGCAGGAATGAGTGATGTAGTTCATTTCTTTTCCAAATACTTTGAAGAACTTGCCAGGGGAACTCAGAAAGACAAAATATATAAACTCATTTTAAAGGAAGTAGGATTTCCAACATTTTTAACTTTAGTAACAACAGTTGTTGGTTTTTTGTCTCTGCTTTTTTCAAGTATCCGGCCAATCCGTGAATTCGGTATTTATACCTCCATAGGAGTTGTTATTGCTTTTATACTGAGCTACACTTTACTTCCTGCCCTGCTCTATTTTTTCACTCCAAAAAAACTGGTAACAGTTCATAATCAGAATAACAGGACCTATAATTTAATGCGTACTGGTTTATTCTGGATTTTCCGGAATCAAAAAACAATACTGGTAATTACTTCGATAGTACTTATTTTTTCTGTGATAGGAATTTTTAAAATACGGGTCAATAATATTTTATTGGAAGACTTAAGTGAAAAAGTAAAAATTAAACAGGACTTTAATTTCTTCGATAAAAATTATAGCGGGGTTCGTCCGCTCGAAATTAAAGTAACTTTAAAAGATACAAGCAAAAATATCTGGGATTATAAAGTAATTAAGGAACTGGATAAGGTAGATGAGTTTATTAAAAAAGAATATAGCGCCGGATTTTTAATTTCGCCTTCAAGTCTGATTAAAACCATTTATAGTTTATCAAATGAACATAAAACAAAAAGTTTCCCTGAGCAGGAAGACTTTGAACCGATCTCAAAAGAACTTATTGCCAACAAAAACAACAGGGATATTAAACATATTATCACACCCAATGGCGCTATAGCCAGAATCAGCGCGAAGATAAGAGACATGGGAAGCATAAAGGTGAGTGAACACAATCAGCAATTAATTTCCTTTATTAATAATCATGTAGATACTACTTTGCTCAGGTTTGAAATAACCGGCGCCGCGCATTTGGTTGACCGGAATAATGAATACATGGTGAATAACATGACGCAGGGTTTTATTTTTTCATTGATAGTTATTGCCATTCTCACCTTTTTTCTTCACCGTAGCTGGAGGATGGTATTGGTTTTTATTATTCCAAATGTTATTCCACTATTAATTATCGGAGGTATTATGGGTTTTGCCGGTATTGAACTAAAAGCGGCTACATCTTTGGTTTTTAGCATAGCCTTTGGTATTGCCACCGATGATACCATTCATTTTATTTCGCGTTTAAAAATTGAACTGGGTTATGGCAAAAGTTTAATGTATGCTTTTAAACGGACGTATTTTGAAACAGGTAAACCTATCATATTAACTACTTTTATTCTGCTTGGAGGTTTTATGAGTTTAATGATCAGTGATTTTCAAAGTACATTTTATTTTGGTTTTCTTATTTGTATTACCGTTGTGGTTGCTGTTCTTGCCGATATTTTTTTATTGCCCGTATTGTTATTTATGATTTACGGTAAAAAGAAGAAAAGGTGAGTTAAAGACGCAGATTGCATTAGTGATTAGGGATTAGTAATGTCCGTGTAATTTGCAAAATGTTTGGCACCGTACCGTAAAACATAAGCCGCAGATTGCACTGATTACACAGATAAATAAAGAATAAAATTATGAAGTGAAAAAATCCGCGTAATTTGTGAAATCTGTGGCACTATAACGTAAAATTTAAGCAGCAGATTACACAGATAGATAAATGGCTTATCTTTTGGTGATTAGTTTTAGGGATTAGATTTAGTTTTAAATCCGTGTAATTTATGAAATCTGTCGCAAAATAAAGTGACGAATAAGTTTAAGAATTTGAATAAAAAGAAAATAATTGTTATTGGCGGCGGCGCTGCTGGTTTTTTTTCAGCTATTAACCTTGCTATCCTTCGTCCGGAATATCAGATCATCATTCTTGAAAAAACAAACAAACTCTTATCTAAAGTTAAAGTATCAGGAGGCGGGCGTTGTAATGTAACGCATCATTGTCTGGATAATCAGGAGCTCGTAAAAAATTATCCTCGCGGAAACAAAGAGTTATTACAGGTCTTTTCAAAATTTAACGTTCAACACACTATTGAGTGGTTTCACAAACAAGGTGTGAATTTAAAAACAGAAGAGGATGGCCGGATGTTTCCTGTTACTGATAGCAGCCAAACCATAATTGATTGTTTTATGAAACTGGCTGAAAAGTATAATATTGAAATTATTACCGGGTGCGATGTATTTGCCATAAAAAAAAGCGGAGAACAATTTCAGTTAAAGACTAGTAAAAATGAATGGGAGGCCGATGCAGTTATTTGCAGCATAGGCGGTCATAATAAATCAGAGTCCTACTTTCTTATTAAAAACCTTGGGCACTCCATTGTTGATCCTATTCCGAGCTTGTTTACCATAAACTTACCTGGAGAAACTATTAAAAAGGAACTTCAGGGAATAAGTGTGCAACAGGCCGAAGTAAAAATTCAAAACAGCAAATTAAAATACAAAGGTCCTGTATTAATTACTCACTGGGG
>JAOQAF010000260.1 GCA_025963735.1 Bacteroidota bacterium | reverse complement strand
CGTTAGGCCCACCTACAGGTCCTTTAACAAGTCCGGGCAGTTTATTTTACGCTACGTACACGGTTGTTGCAACCAATACGGTTAATCTGTGTAAATCAACTCAAACGTTTATTGTAAATCAAAACTTTAAAGTGCCCACTCCTTTTACTTCTATAGGAACACCAACCGCCATTTACTGTACGGGGCAACCTGTTGTATTAAGTTACACAAACAATGCCGCAAACTCAGGGGTATTAGGAGCAGTGGGTCAGGTAGTAAGCTGGATGGGTCCTGCTCCTCAAACAAGCGCTGCCGTACAGGCATATAACGCTTTTATTCCGGGTGTTTATAGTCTTACAGTAAGAGATTCTTACAATGGATGCTTAGCGGTAAAAACAGTAACAGTTTTAGATCAAACTCAACCTCCGGTTCTTGTCAATCCTGTTTCAACTTTTACACTGGATTGCGGTGCGAATACTGGGTCAAGCGGACAATCTTCTCCAATGCAGATTGTACTAAGCCAGTCATTAACTTCTTGGTCGTTTTTAATTACTGAATACCCTGTAGGTGCCAATTTTGGCCCTGGTGCAGCGGGACAGGCGGTTATAACAGCACCTAATGGATTAACATCAAGTGGTGTTTATACCTCTCAGGCAATCACTACTGATAAAACCGGAACTTTTGCTTTTTTTATAATCAACCAAATTACCGGATGTCGTACTACTGGAACTATAAATATGGTTCCAGGGGCACTTGCTGCTGATTTCACTGCGGATCCTCTCACAGGTTATGCTCCGCTTGGAGTTAACTTCACAAATAACTCTGCAAGTAGTGCTAATTCAAACAGCATCACATCTGTATGGAGCTTTGGTAACGGTACCTCCCAAACCACTACCACTAATATCAGTCCGTTTACAACCTATACTTCTCCCGGAACATATACTGTAACCTTGGTTGCCTCAAAAGGATTATGTATTGATACTGCGTTTGCAGTTATAAAGGTTGAAATTCCGTCCAAGCTTGATGTTCCAAACGTGTTCACTCCTAATGGTGATGGAAGCAATGATTTATTCTTTTTAAAGACTCAAAACTTAACTGAAATAACAGCATTGATCTATGATCGTTGGGGTAATAAAGTTTATGATGTAACAAGCAATACCGGTAACATTGGATGGGACGGTAAAAATCAGGAAGGCAAAGATTGTCCTTCAGGAACATACTTCTATATTATAAAGGCAACAGGAAAAGACGGAACCTCTTATGATAAGAAAGGTAACGTAAGTTTGTACCGATAAAATAAATTACATATTCGAAAAATTAAATCCCGAAATCAATTCGGGATTTTTTTATGTTAAACTTTTGTATTACGAATAAAAGCTTAAATTTGGAGCAATAAAATCTCAGTATGAACATACACGAATATCAGGGTAAAAGCATTTTAAAAAGTTTCGGAGTTTCAATACAGGAAGGTATTGTGGTTGACACACCTGAGCAGGCAGTTGAAGCCGCTAAAGAACTAAAAGTTAAATATAACAGTCATTGGGTAGTTATTAAAGCCCAGATTCATGCAGGGGGAAGAGGAAAAGGCGGAGGCGTAAAGCTTGCTAAAAACCTCGAAGAAGTAAAAGAAAAAGCTTCTCAGATTATAGGAATGCAGTTAATAACTCCTCAAACATCCGCCACTGGTAAAAAAGTAAATAAGGTATTGGTAGCTCAGGATGTTTATTACCCTGGAGCCACTCCAACCAAAGAATTTTATATGAGCGTGCTTTTAGACAGAGCTAAAGGACGCAATGCCATTATTTATTCAACCGAAGGGGGTATGGATATTGAAGCAGTAGCAGAACATACTCCTGAAAAGATCTGGAAAGAAGAAATTGATCCGCGTGTTGGACTGCAGGCTTTCCAGGCAAGAAAAGTTGCATTTAATTTGGGTTTAAGTGGAAATGCTTTCAAGGAAATGGTTAAGTTTATTTCCTCTCTTTATAAAGCTTACGAAAGTATTGACGCTTCAATGTTTGAAATTAACCCGGTTTTAAAAACAAGCGACGATAAAATTATTGCTGTTGACAGTAAAGTTTCTTTTGATGCAAATGCATTATACCGTCATAAAGATTATGAAGCGATGCGAGATGTTACAGAGGAAGATCCTATTGATGTGGAAGCACGTAATGCCGAATTAAATTATGTAAAGCTTGATGGTAATGTTGGTTGCATGGTTAACGGAGCCGGACTGGCAATGGCAACCATGGATATTATTAAATTGAGCGGTGGAGAACCTGCCAATTTTTTAGATGTTGGCGGAACGGCTAATGCGGAAAGAGTTGAAAAAGCGTTCAGGATTATATTAAGAGATAAAAATGTAAAGGCTATTTTGGTAAATATTTTTGGAGGTATTGTTCGTTGCGATCGTGTAGCACAGGGAATTGTTGATGCCTATAAAAATATGGGTACAATTGAGATACCTATTATTGTTCGTTTACAAGGCACTAATGCCGAAGCAGCAAAAAAAATAATTGATGAATCAGGACTTAAAGTATACTCTGCCATTGAGTTTCATGAAGCCGCGGCCCTGGTTAATAAATTATTAAAATAATTAAAAAAAAACATATATTTATAAAATGAACAAATCAACTCTATTATTTTTATCTGCCATTACCGTGTTTACTTTCAGTAATTGTGGCGGTGATAGCGAAAAAACAGATGAAATTGAAACAGTAGATTCTGCTAAAACAGAAGATCTTAAAACCAATCCTGTGTCGGAAACTTTTTTCCAGGTTCCATCACCGGGAGAAATGCTGACCTTTATTAAAATGGTTGGTGGAAAAAATAATAAGAATACCACATTCCTTAACGCAGCAGATAATAGTAAAAATTATACCGACAA
>JAOQAF010000066.1 GCA_025963735.1 Bacteroidota bacterium | reverse complement strand
GAAAGCTGGAGTACTTCTCATATATGGCTTCACAAGCAACCTTTATTTTTATGGCAGATAGCTTCCTGCTTTAAACTTTTCGGAGTAAATGAATTGACTCTGCGACTACCTAATATTATAGCTCATGGCTTTATGGCAATAATGCTTTATGATATTGGTAAAATCGTTAAGTCTGAGTTAACCGGTTTGCTGTTAGCCATCGTTTTTTGTTATATGCGCTTTCCGTTAATGTATGCGGCCGGAATGGAAGCTACAGACCATAATGATTATATGTTTTTATTTTATGTAACCGCCTCTTTTTGGGCCATTTTTAAATATATGGATGCTAAAAAGAAGATGCATTTAATATTTATTGGTGTATTTGTTGGCTGCGCTGTTTTAGTAAAATGGTTAACAGGTTTTCTGGTTATTGGAGTTTGGGTAAGTTACCTTCTTTTATTTGAAAGAAAGAATTTTATAAAGCCCCTGTTTGCTTTTGTAATTGCCTTTCTTATTTGTATGCCCTGGCAACTCTACTGTTATTTTAAATATAAAGTCGCGTTTATAAATGAAATGACATTTAACAACCAGCACCTTACTCATGCATTAGAAGGGCATTCCGGCCCCTGGTATTACCATTTTAAGGAATTGCAGAACTTATACGCAAATGATTTTACTGTCTTTTTAATTTTAACTTGCGGTATTATTTTTTTCGCGGTAAATAAAGTAATTCCCTTGTTTTACCGTTATATTGTTCTTTCCGCAATTTTTTTTGTGTATGCTTTCTTTTCAATAGTTGAAACAAAAATGCCGGCTTTTTGTATTATCGTAATTCCTTTAGTGTTACTTTGTATTGTTAGTTCAATCGAAGAGGTTGCAAGCAAAATAAAACAGTTTAAAATCAGGAGACTCCTGTACTTTGTTTTTATTCCGCTTTTAACTTCTTATTTTATGAATCCGGATTATTTTATAAAACGTCACACTCTTAATTTCAGACCTAACGAACATTTTGCTTATAAAGATCTTTATGAAAAAACCGTTATAAAAGAACTCGGGAAACAATTCCCAGCTAAAAAAATTGTATTTATAAACGCGCAGGGTCTGGCAGTTAAATTAATGTTTTATTTAGATTGCGATGCCACCGACCAGATTCTTTCGAAAGAAGTAATAGATAAACTTAAATCAGATAATTATACCCTGGCAGCATTTAATATTGGTTTGCCCCAATACATTATAAAAGATGAAGGAATAATTAAATTATAGCGCAATCCGAATAACAAAAGAGCAAGTTTCCGGGATTTAGAAAAGAAATTTCTTCGAGATCGACAGTAAAAATTTGATTAACCAAACAGCTCGAAATTGGTTTCGAGTAACTGGTTTTTTACGGCAAACATAACTACACCGGCGGTATTATTTACGCCCAGTTTATTCATAATGTTTTTACGGTGCGTATTAACAGTATGCGTACTTAATTTTAATTTATCGGCAATAAGCTTGTTTGACAAACCTTCGGCTATGGCGCGTATAATATCAATTTCACGGTCAGTTACCGACATGCCATCGCAGCCCAACGATTTAATAAAGGAATTGCTGGTTTTAATTTCAGGTGCCGCAGTTAAAAAGGAAACTATTTTACCGCATATGAATTTTTCACCTTTAATAGTAGAATTAATGGCTTCAAGAATTTCTGTTTTATCGCAATCTTTTAATAAAAAACTGGTAATACCGCTGTTTAACACCTTGTTCAAATCAGATTTAGAAAGCATTTCAGTGATCACCAATAAACGCGTTCTGGGAAAACGTTTTACGATGCTGCTTAATTCGCCTGCGGCAATGCCCAAAGAACTAAAATCTGTAATTAATAAATTGGGTTTTGATAACTGAAGCTGGCTTAAAAGCGCTTGTTTATCACCACAAACGGTTGGCACAAGCTCAAAACCTTTCAGTTCTCCAACCAACAATTCAAGGCCAACCCTTGAAAGAAAGTTTTTATCTGCTATGAGTACTTTTACCATTTGTTATTTAGAACAATTTTAAACAAAAATAGCGAATATATTCCAATTAGATTTGAATTTTTTTCCCATCAATTGCTAAATCGCAATTTTCAAAAACGGTTTGCGCTTCAGTTACAAAATTATTCAAATGACCGTACCGGGCAGAAAAATGTCCTAATAATAATTTTCCGGCCTTTGCCTGCAAAGCAATTTCAGCGGCCTGTTTTGCAGTAGAATGAAACGTTTTTTTTGCTCGCTCCGTTTGATCATCTAAAAACGTGCTTTCATGATATAACAAATTTACACCTTGTACATACTTAACTATCTCTGGAAAAAAAATTGTATCGCTGCAATAGGCATAACTTCTCGCTGGTTCCGGATCAAAAGTAACTTCCGGGTTTTTAACGATTCGCCCATGTTCGTTCACCACATCCAGTCCTTTTTTTAATTTTAAAATTTCAGCAGTAGAAACCTCATTCTTATCCAGTTTGTATTTATCGATTTTACGTGGCAGGGGTTTTTCACGAAACAAAAAACCGGTGCAGTAAATTCGGTGTTTCAGGGGGAAAGAATAAACTTCAACTTTGTCATCTTCAAACAACAGGTTCAGGCCGGTATCATCAGTAAATTTATAAGTAATAGAATAACTTAATGTGGTTTGAGACACAGTGTTGATCGCATCAATAATACTTTTTAATTCTTTCGGACAGTAAATGGTTAATCCCTGCTTTCTTCCTAAAAGATGCATGCTGCTCAGAAGGCCCGGAAGTCCGAAAAAATGATCGCCATGTAAATGTGAGATAAGAATATGGTCAATGGATTGAAATTTAGCTTTAAACCTGCGCAACTGTATTTGTGTTGCTTCACCACAATCAATTAAAAAATAGCGCTCAGAAATGTTTAATAACT
>JAOQAF010000052.1 GCA_025963735.1 Bacteroidota bacterium | reverse complement strand
AAATAAAATTAAACGGTTCGGCGAGCGGAACAAATGCAAAAGGAGAAAATTATACGGCAAACGCTACGAACCTTGTTAGAGATTTTACCTGTGCCCCTGATGCCACTAAGCCGCACCGTCATCCTTTTATCAGCGGACAAGTTGCCTATACTCCCGGAACCCGTCCAACCAGAACATTTGATTACGGGAATGGAAGCTGTGATTTTAACGCAACCGTAACTGTTAACGGACAAACATTCGCAATTACCCTTCAGTAATTTTAAAATAAGCATGTCAAAAGCCATTCTTTGGAAAGAGAATGGCTTTTTTAATGACCGTTTAAACAAATAATTTGTGAAAATGTAAAAGAAAAAATTCTAAAAGCGTATATTTAATAATTAAACTCAGCACATGAATCCATTGCTTATTACCAATTCTATTACCATTGATGCCCGGCCTGAAAAAGTATGGGATGCTTTAACTAATCCCGAACAAACAAAAAAGTATATGTTTGGATGTGAAACAGTTTCCGAATGGAAAAAGGGAAGTTCGCTTGAGTGGAAAGGTTTGTATGAAGGCAAAGAAATGATATTTGTTACAGGAAAAATTAATGAAATTGAGCAGGGTAAATTTTTATCCTACACCACTTTTGATCCTAATTCAGAAATGGAGAACACTCCTGAGAATCATTTAACGGTAACTTATACTTTAATCCCTGAGGGTGACAGTACAGTTTTAAAAGTTACGCAGGGAGATTACAATAAAGTTGCCGAAGGAGACAGAAGGTATAAGGAGGCAAGTAATAATGGCGAGGGCTGGAACCCCATTCTGGTGGAAATAAAAAAACTGGTAGAATATAAAAGTTAAACCGTCAAATTACTTTACTCCTTTCCAAATGCAGGAATGATTAAAAAAAGAATGGGTAAAATTGTGCCGAAATTGTAATAAGCATTAAAAAAGCTGCAGATATTTTTACGAAAACGATTATTTGCATTTTGATGCGGATGTATTTTTAGGATGTGTGCGGTAGCCGGACCCGTCGCTGAGCGTGGAAAGGAGTGAATTGATTTTTTCGTAGGAAAGGCTGCAAAGGCGCTTGCCGTTTAAAATTTTTAACGAATTGGAATGTGTTGAAGGTTAAAAATTTTTTACTTTGCTAGCCTTTATGGAAAAATCAAGAGTGCGTGGACAGATTGATGGGTCTTGATTTTTGTTTACTTTTCATCTAAGGAAAAGTAAAAAAGTAAAAAGAATTTGTAAGGTCAACTAAACAGTAAATATGGAAAAGGAATATAATTATGTTACGAAACTGGATGTGAAATTTAAGCATCTTGAAAAAATGGATGTACCGCAAATGGTGGCGGAATGTAAAGACAAATGGTTTAACCAGACACTTACTGAAGTAAACGACAGCGTAGTAAGGCTGGGAATTGTTGAAGGTGAATATCACTGGCACAAACATGATAATGACGATGAATTTTTCTTTATTGTGGAAGGTCAGCTTTTGATTGATCTTGAAGACCGCACCATTGAACTAAACGCCGGGCAGGGTGTAACAATTACCAAAGGGGTGATGCACCGTCCGCGCGCGCCTAAAAAAACGGTAATGTTAATGGTGGAAACAAACAATATTAAACCAACCGGCGACTAAAATTTTTTGCTAAATTGTATCTTTAAATCTTAAACCAGAACAATGAAAGTATTATTACCGCTTTTATTTTGCGTACACATGATGGCGCAAACATCCAACTTTAACTTATCATACAATTACGCCGGTATTGGCACTAATCTTGGTAAAAAAACTTACCCGGTGATTGAGGTAAAAAACAATACAATTAAATGTATTATCGAATCAGATACTGCATATTCAAAGCCTGACTGGACTTCCAAACCTAAAGAGATCAGCGTTAAATTCCGCCAATCATCTATTGATTCTATCAATCATCTTTTAAAGCCTGTTAAAGACACCTTAATAAGCGAATATAATCCGTGCATTCAAAATGGTGGCATTCACTTCATGAGAATTGCATCGGGACATAAAACGCTGAGTTTTGAGTTAACCAACACGTATCATTTAACCGCTTTAAAAATAACCAACATATTAAATACGTACATGCCTAAAGGACATGGCGTTTGGGCTTCGGAAAAGGATGTGAAAGAAACGTTTGATTGCTGGACCAACTTAAGAGGAAAATGGGTTCGTCAAAAGCCCGATACCACCCAGCATAAAGTAAAAAAGCCCGAGGAAAAAAAATAATATTTTTCATACTACTATCCAATCTGTTTAATTGCCACATGTACTCGATATTCATCAATTTATTAGTGGCTTCGCTTCCGTTGGTTCGGTAATTGATGTTCGTTCACCAAAAGAATTCGAGCAAGGGCATATTCCGGGCGCAGTTAACATCCCTTTGTTCGACAATGAAGAGCGGGCGGTTGTTGGAACAATTTACAAACAAACAGGCAGGCAGCCGGCAATATTAAAAGGAATGGAAATTGTGGGCCCTAAAATGGCCGCAATTGTTAACCGTGCCATAGAAGAATCAAAAGAAAACACCATTTACATACATTGCTGGCGCGGCGGAATGCGAAGTGGTTTCATAGCCATGCTTTTAGAAATGTATGGACTAAAAGTTTTTTTATTAAAAGGCGGTTATAAAAAATTCAGGAATTTTGCACTCGATAGTTTTAACGAACCCTTAAATATTTTATTATTAAGCGGAAACACAGGTTCAGGAAAAACTTATATTTTAAAAAAACTAAAAGATAAAGGTAAACAGGTTATTGATCTGGAAGGACTGGCACATCATAAAGGGTCAGCCTTTGGAGCACTTGGAGAAAAATCACAACCTACGCAGGAACAATTTGAAAATGAACTTGCAATTGAACTGTTTAAGATTGATAAAAAAAGTGCGGTATGGCTTGAAGATGAAAGCCGGCTTATCGGTAAAAAAGTTTTGCCGCCTGGTTTGTGGGAACAAATGCGTACTGCAAAAGTGCTTTTCATAAAATTATCGTTTGAAGAGCGGTTAAAACATATTGTAAAAGAGTATGGCCAATATCCTAAAGAACAACTTAAAGAATCTATTTTAAGAATTACAAAACGTTTGGGAAGTGAACAATCAAAGTCGGCAATTTTAGCGCTTGATGAAAATGACCTTAATACCGCACTCGGTATTTGTCTTCATTACTACGATAAAACATACCAGCATGGTTTATCGTTAAGGGAAATAACTACAATACAGGAAATGATATTTGAAACACTTGACATTGATCATATTTCTTCTGCACTGATCAACCACCTTACTTAAATTAATATATGAACGACATTAAACTTACGCAGTACAGTCATGGTTCCGGTTGTGGATGCAAAATAGCGCCTGATGTTCTTGAAAAAATATTGAAATCAAATGTTATTGCACTTACCGACGCTAATTTGTTGGTTGGTAATAATACCAAAGATGATGCCGCTGTTTATGATCTGGGTAACGGAACTGCCTTAATCAGTACCGTTGATTTTTTTATGCCAATTGTTGATGATGCTTTTGATTTCGGAAGAATTGCGTCGGCAAATGCCATTAGCGATGTTTATGCTATGGGTGGAAAACCTTTACTGGCAACAGCTGTATTGGGCTGGCCCGTTGATAAATTACCGGTGGAGTTGGCACAAAAAGTAATTGAAGGGGCAAAAACAATTTGTAACCGTGCGGGGATAACTCTGGCAGGCGGACACAGTATTGATTCGTTGGAACCAATGTTTGGATTATCTGTGAACGGAATCATTGAAATAAAAAACCTTAAGAAAAATTCAGGCGCCAAAAAAGGAGATCTTATATACATTACAAAAAAAATAGGCGTCGGCATTCTGGCTACAGCTTTAAAGCGTGGAGTATTAAATGAGGATCATAGAAAAATTTTTATAGATCAGCTTACACAACTAAACAGTATTGGCCAAAAAATGGGAGACCTTAACTATATAACGGCAATGACCGATATTACAGGATTTGGTTTACTCGGACACCTTATAGAAATGGCCGAAGGCTGCGGTGAATCTGCACTTATAAACTACTCTGACATTCCCGTTATATCAGGTATTCAGGAGTATACCTCCAAAATGATAGTTCCCGATAACGTATACCGTAATTGGAACAGTTATAAAGATAAAGTAAAGAATATAGGCGCCGAATCTTTTTTTACCTTATGTGATCCGCAAACAAACGGTGGTTTAATGGTAACTGTATCCACTGAACATCAAAAGGATTTTGAAGAATTCATGTCTGAGAACGGGTTAAAAGAGTTTGCAAAGCCCATCGGCACAATAATTTCTAAAGGAGATTACACAGTGGAAGTAAAAGACTAAACATGCTTAAACAAATACGCAGAGGATTCCGAGTTTCCAGATATATTATGTACAAGGAAACCCTTGTTGATTTTACCGAACATACCTGGTCATTTATCGGATCTTTTATAGGAATTGGTTTAATTGCCTTTATTCAAAGCAGATTAATACCATTAAACGATTTACTTTTTTTAATTGGTTCCTTTGGCGCTTCAAGTGTTCTAATTTATGGCGCCATTCAAAGTCCGCTGGCGCAACCAAGAAATTTAATAGGGGGTCATTTGGTATCGGCCCTTGTAGGAGTTACTGTTTATAAATTAGTTCCGGACATATTATGGATCACAGCCCCGCTTGCTGTTTCACTTTCCATTGTTTGTATGCAGGTTACCAAAACACTTCATCCACCGGGGGGCGCCACTGCTCTCATTGCTGTTATTGGATCTGAAAAAATAAAAGCGCTTGGCTATTTGTATGTTATATCACCGGTTTTTTCCGGAGCCCTCATTCTTTTATTGGTGGCTTTCTTTTTTAATAATATAACTTCAAAACGTGATTACCCTTCAAATAAAAAACATAATCTGATTAAAAAATTATTTTTTAAAAGACCGTCTTCAGATATGAACAGCAAATCCGTTAGGAAAAAATAATTTATGCTGATCGTTTTAAATTACGTTTAAGCGTTGCGTAATCAATATAATACAACACTTTTATCGATACCATGTTATTTTG
>JAOQAF010000250.1 GCA_025963735.1 Bacteroidota bacterium | reverse complement strand
ATGGATAAAGAATTGCAGTCTACTTTTCACAAAACACGCGCGTTGATCTTTTTTGATGCCGCTCCTGACCAGAACTGGTTTCTTAATTCTTCATCTTCTTCTTTACAATCACTTACTAATAATATCTGGAATGATGATTATTACTTTGCTGTCAATCCTTTATCAGTTAACGTTACTTCACCAGCGAATAACCTCATTTTAACTGCCGGTAGCTCAGCCACAATTACGGTTAATGTAACAGGAGGCTACATGCCACTTCAAAAGGTTGAGTTTTATTCAGGTAATACAAAGTTAGGGGAAGATCTTAACAGCCCATACTATTTTGTATGGAACAATATTTCTCCGGGAGCTTATGCCCTA
Source organism: Bacteroidota bacterium (assembly GCA_025963735.1). Taxonomy (GTDB): domain Bacteria; phylum Bacteroidota; class Bacteroidia; order B-17B0; family Aurantibacillaceae; genus Aurantibacillus. Next base: position 14,580 of record JAOQAF010000250.1, on the reverse strand, counting down.
ACCGCAAGGGTTACTGATCATAATGGTAACATCGCGGTCTCCAACACAGTAAATATATCGGCAGAAAATGGATGTAATGGAAACGGTACAATAACCCGGGAAGTTTGGAATGATATAACAGGCACTTCTGTTTCTTCAATTCCTTTTAACACCACTCCATCCTACTCTTCTTCTTTAAATTCTTTTCAGGCACCTGAAAACATAGGCGACAATTACGGCCAGCGTATCAGGGGCTACATTTGTCCTCCTGCAAACGGTAATTATACGTTTTGGATTACCGGCGATGATAACACCGAGCTTTGGTTAAGCACCAACGATCTGAGCGCTAACAAACAAAAGATTGCCTATGTAAATGGCTGGACCATGTTAAATGAATGGACAAAATACCCATCGCAACAATCCGCCGGAATTTTTTTAACAGCAGGACAAAAATATTACATTGAAGCTTTACACAAGGAAGGCGGCCAGGGAGACAATCTTTCAGTGGGCTGGCAGCTCCCTAACGGTTCGCTTGAACGTCCAGTTCCAGGCATAAGGTTATTACCCTTTGGAACGCCGGTAACGGCTACTATAATTTACCCCTCAGTTAACAGTGTGTTTAATACAGGTACTCCGATATTAATTCAGGGCCAGATCTCAGGAGGAACCGGATCGTGTCAGAAAATGGAATTTTTTGATGGCTCCGCAAAAATCGGAGAATCAACCACAAATAGCTATTCATGGACCAATGCGCAGGCGGGCAGCCATCAGATAACTATTAAAGCAACTGATACTGGAAATGCAACCGCTACTTCAACAGTAATAACTATTTCAGTGGGCGGGAATTGCGCAGCCACTGGATTTATTTCGAGAGAAGTGTGGAATAACATTTCAGGTTTTAATGTAACGGATATTCCTTTAACAACCCCTGCCACGATAACAGGCTCATTAACTATATTTGAAACACCGCTAAATGCCGCCGATAACTATGGCGAGCGCATAAGTGGATTTATTTGTCCGCCTGCTTCCGGCAATTACATTTTTTGGATTGCCAGTGACGACAACAGTGAGCTTTGGCTGAGCACTAACAACCTTGCAGCTAACAAACAAAAAATTGCATCGGTAACCGGATATGCTTCCGGCCGGCAATGGACCAAATATCCATCACAGCAATCAGTACCTGTTAGTTTAACAGCAGGACAAAAATATTACATTGAAGCATTACACAAAGAAGGCTCGCAAGGAGATAACCTGGCGGTTGGATGGCAATTACCCGACGGCTCGCTCGAAAGACCGATACCCGGGGGGCGACTCTCAGAATATACCCTCGCTCCACAAAGCAGTTCAGATCTTATCACCCCCGGTTCAAATTGGAAATATCTTGATAACGGTTCGTACCCTGGTATAACATGGAATTCAACATCATATAACGATGCCCCGTGGTCTTCAGGTAATGCACGGTTAGGCTATGGTGATGGTGGTGAAGCCACCTTAGTAAATTATGGTTCTGCACCCGCCAATAAATATATTACCACCTATTTTCGTAAAACAATAAATGTAAGTGATGTCACACAATTTTCGGGTCTGGAGTTAAGTTTAATAAGAGATGATGGTGCGGTGGTATATATTAACGGCACCGAAGTATACAGAAACAATATGCCTTCCGGCCCCATAACTTTTACCACGCTTGCATCCGGAGTAATAGACGGGCCAGCAGAATCTACATTCGTGGTTACATCATTAAGTTCGTCTATTCTTGTTAATGGTAATAATATCATTGCTGTTGAAATCCATCAGCAAAACCCCGGCAGTTCCGATATAAGTTTCAATTTAAAATTAAAACCAACAGCTTCTGCCTTCAGGGATTTTGAAATCAAACCTAAATGCCAGGCTAATATTCAGGCAGGCGGGCCAACAACTTTTTGCAGCGCCGGAAAGGTTGTCTTACAAACATCTCAAATAAAAGGTTTTTCATACCAATGGATCAAAGATGAAAAAGAAATTGAGGGTGCGGTTACAACAAGTTTAATAGCAGACAAAGAGGGTGATTATCAGGTTAAAATTTCATCACCGGAATGTACCGCGTGGTCGCCGCCAACAAAAATTACAATGCAAGATGCAATAACGGCAAGGATAACCAGTGGCGCGCCTATAAATATTTGTGAAGGAGATCAGGTAATTTTATATGCCAATACCTGCCCTAATTATATTTATCAATGGAAAAAAGATGATATAGATATACCCGGCGCTACTGAAAAAACTTACATGGCATCATCGCCCGGCAATTACCAGGTCAAAATAATTCAGGGCTCTTCTGTTGCCTGGTCGGCCCCGGTGCCGGTAACCGTGAACAAATGCAATAATCAGGATACAACTAAAAGATCAGGAACAGACTCCCTTTTGCGTGTGTCTAAAATAACTCATGAATTATTCAGGGTAAACGTTTATCCAAATCCAAGTAGCGGACTTTTTGCATTCGACTTTTGCCTTGAAGAAGTTGCAAACGAAAACATTGTGGTAAGGGTTATTAATTCAACCGGACAAACCGTATTTATAAAACCTATAGAGAAAAAAGGAAATTGCGTTAAAGAAACCATTGAACTTAACAACGAATTACCTATTGGCGTGTATGTTTTGCAGATTCAAATTGGCAATAAAGTAGAGAACACGAAATTACTTCTTAACCGTTAAATACCGCCATATCGCCATTTAAAGATAAATACCGGCCACTTGCCTGTAATCCCTTTACTTTTTAGTTTTTAGTTTTTAACCAATACATTAGTATTAGTTATTAAATCTTTCGTTTACATATTCGTTTTCCTTTCAGGCTGCATAAATTTAAATGCGCAACAGTACTTTTTTAAAAACTACAGTGCAGAAAATGGATTGCCATTTGTACAGGTTTCGTGTATATACCAGGATACTCAAGGATATTTATGGGCCGGAGGTTTTGGCGGACTCACCCGTTTCGACGGAAAAACCTTTCTCAATTATAATCCAAAAAATGGCTTAATCGATCACAATGTAACTGCCATAAGTGAGGATGTAAATCATAATATTTTTGTAGGGACAAATAAAGGATTAAGTATTATCTCACAAAATAAAATTTACAACTATAGAACATCTACAGGACCAGGGAGTTTTAATATTTACTGCTTTTGCAGAAGCGAAGGGGATGGCATGTACATAGGTACAGCGAAAGGGTTGTATCTGTTTAATAAAAATAAGATCTCGGCAGTTCAGGCGCTTAAGAATTACAAGATCAACTGCATTTATAATGCAGATTCTGTTTTTTATATTGGAACTGATCAGGGATTAATACTTTATTCGAAAAATAAATTTGAGCTCCTTGATAAATCCGATGGCCTCCCATCAAACCAAATCAACTGTCTGGCTAAAAAAAACAATCTGATGGTAATTGGTACCGGCAAAGGATTAACGTTTTATAATGGAAAGACAAAAAAAGCTACCAATTACTTTATTGAAAACGGACTAATTGATGAGAATATAACTTCATTATTGAATCAAAATGAAGAATATCTGTGGGTAGGTTCTCAAACCGGTCTTTTAAGATTTGACGGCGAGCAATTCAGCTACTATAACATTGGATACGAAAATAATTCAAATGTTATACGATGCCTGCTCCGGGACCGAGAAGATAACCTGTGGACAGGCACACACAGTGGTTTGTTTAAATACCGTGACAACTCCTTTTCAACCTTCGATAAAATTAATGGTCCTGGAAACGCATTTATTTTTCAAATATTCAGAGACAATTATCAAAACCTTTGGATGTGTTCACAAAACAATGGAATTTATAAATATTACCAGGGTTACTTTAAACGCTACGGTATATCTGACGGATTAGGCACCAATGAATCAAAAGCCGGACTGCAGGATAATGAAGGACGCCTTCTGTTTGGCACCAAAAACGGGCTCATACAATATAAAAACGACCGCTTTATTCCCGTCAGTTTGCCCAAAGAACTTGACGGACCTTATGAAATGTTATACACGGGCCATGATCAAACCATATGGATTGCAGGAGGTAACGGCATTGCATCACTTCGATGGAAAAAGAAACTTCCTCAAACTAAATTTTATTCTTTTCCCCGGCATTCTGTTTTTAGTGTTTATGGTATTTGTGAAGATGATCAGCATAACGTGTGGATTGGTACCGCGCGGGGAGGGTTATTCAAATTAGTGGAGGACACAATGCGTGCTGTGAATTTTGAATTAGGCTTGGAGCAGGAAGATTATTTTTCATTAAAGTTTGGGAGAGGCCATTTATTTGCCGCAAGTTTAAATGGTGTTATGATTTTAAACACCAAAACCAATAAAATAAATTATATAACCGAACAAGATGGATTAAATTCAGAACTTGTTTATTCAATAGAATTTGCGGAGAACAAAAGAGTGTTGTGGATAGGAACCAATCAGGGAATTAATAAATTAAATCTTGATACTTATTTTAAAACAGGAAAAATTGAAATAAATGCTTTCGGAAAACTACAGGGGTTTATGGGTGTAGAATGTAATTCCAACGGCATCTGGGAAGACAGTGACGGAACTTTATGGTTTGGCACAATAAGCGGTTTGGTTAAACATGAGCCATTTAATTTAAAAAAGAATACAGTGCCAAATTCAACGGTTATTCAGAACATTCAATTATTTAGTGAAGATACCATACTTAAAAACAACTCTGAACTACCAAGTAAATTTAATACCATCACCTTTTATTATAAAGGCATTTGCCTTACCAGTCCCGAAAATGTGGTGTACGTAAAAAAACTTGAAGGGCTTGAAAAAGAATGGAGTTCACCAAGCGCTGAGGATTATAGCAAATATGCCAACCTTGCTCCGGGCAAGTATACGTTCAAAGTTAAAAGCAGAAATAACGAAGGCTTGTGGGACGATCATGAAACCACATTTAGCTTCAGGATTTTAGCGCCCTTTTATACCAAATGGTGGTTTATTTTATTAGTTTCAATTGGAGTGATAACCCTTGGTTATGTTATTATAATGATTAGGATCCGAAACATAAAAAGAAAACAAAAACAAGAATTTGACCGCAAGGTAGAAATGAGCAGAATTGAATTAAAGGCATTACGTTCGCAAATGAACCCGCATTTCATTTTCAACTCACTAAATTCTATTCAACATTATATATTTAACAGTAAAACAGATGAAGCCATTAAATATTTAAGCAAGTTTGCGCGGTTGGTACGAATTATTTTGAATAACTCGAACAAACCAACCGTAACAGTTGGAGAAGATCTTGAAGCTTTAAAATTGTATCTTGAACTTGAACAAATGCGTTTTGAAGAAAAATTCGATTATGAAATTATTATTGATGCCTCTGTAGATGCCAATTACGATATTATGCCGCCTTTACTTACACAACCTTACGTAGAAAATGCTATTCTTCATGGACTTAACCCCAAGCCTACAAAAGGAAAACTAACAATCGCTTTCACTTCAAAAAATAATTTTTTAATTTGCACTATTACCGATAATGGCATAGGGCGTGAAAAAGCAGCCGAAATAAAAAGAACAATGCCCGGAAATAAACATAAATCATTGGGAATGCAAATAACGGAAGACCGCTTAAAAATATTAAATGAAGTAAATAACTCCAGATTAAGCGTCACTATTACTGATCTTAAGGACAGTGACAATAACTCTGAAGGAACAAAAGTTGAATTATATATTCCATTACATGGTTAAAAATTATTTCAGGAATTTAATACACATACAGTATGAAAACACTCATTATTGAAGATGAACAAAAGAGCAGGGAAATGCTTGCGGGAATCATACAGAAAAATTGTCCTAAACTTGATATAGTGGGGCTTGCCCATAATGTTAAAGAAGGAGTTGAAATGATTAAATCTTTAAATCCCGAACTGGTGTTTCTTGATATTAGCATGCCCGACGGAACCGGCTTTGATCTGTTAGAAAAAGTACAGGGGCATAAATTTGAATTGATTTTTGCAACCGCCAGCGATCAGTATGCGATCAAAGCGATAAAATTCAGTGCATGCGATTATTTATTAAAACCAATTGATATTGATGAATTAAAAATTGCCGTAGATAAGGCTATGCAGAAGAAAATGGTAGCCCCGCCCACCATGGAGAATTTAAATTTTCTTATTCAACAACTGAAACGCGCTGATGATACATTTCAAAAAATAACGCTGCCAACGGGTAACGCCTTTGAGATTGTTAACATCAAGGATATTATCCGTTGCGAAGCCGATACCAGTTATACTGTTTTTTATCTCACCGATAAACGCAAATTAATGGTAAGTGCCGGTTTAAAACATTATGAAGAATTATTACCAGAGCAGGATTTCATAAGGGTTCATCATCATCATCTCATTAATATGAATCACGTGGTACGTTTTCTGAAAGAAGACGGTGGTTATGCCGTTATGAGCGACGGTACTAAAATTGAGATCTCGCGGAGAAAAAAAGAGGCTTTTCTTGAAAGATTAAGTTAAACCAGTTATAAGGAAAAGTATGCCACTTATTCAAATCTGTAAAATAACGCGATAGCCCGCCGTAACTTTATTATACGTTCTTTAAAAGGGTTTTTGTTTAACAAATTATGCCACTTGCCGGTTATGGAGATTTCCGGTAAGTGGTTTTTTTATGCTTTTAATCTTAATTATTTTTAAATAAAAAACCCTCCACATTCACATGCGGAGGGTTTTATTTTTTATAGGTTAATTTATTGTTTTACTATTTTCATAACCTCTGTGTTATTATTACAAGTTACCTTTAAATAATATACACCATCAGCAAGGGCTTTTGTATCAACATTTACAAGTGACGCATCCGTTTTGTTCACATATACAAGCCTTCCGGTTAAATCTGTTAATTGAATTGTTTTAAATAACCCGTTGTTTAATTCAATTGTTAACTCTGCAACAGTTGGGTTAGGATAAACTTTCAGGTTTAACACCGCTGAAGTGTTAGTGTTTAACCCTGTGCACGGAGAAACATTTATAGAAATAGTGGCACTGGACGTACAAGTTCCATTGGCTCCAATTGCTGTGTAAGTTGCATTGGCAGTAGGTGTTGGAGCAATAGAAGCCGTTGTAGCTCCGGTATTCCATGTGTAGGAAGTAGCCCCGGTTGCGGTAAGGTTAGCGGCCTGACCGGCACAAAGAGTGGAAGAACCTGTGATAGATATTGTAGGGCTTGCGTTCAGAGAAAGGGTAACAGGTGTTAACGGACTGCTGCAACCTTGCCCCTGATATAATAAAGCTCCGTTAAAAACTCTCGGGCTATTTGTTACCAGAAAATAACTTCCGCCTTTTCCTTCTTTAACGCTAATATCTGAATTTGAAACAAAAGTATTGCCAAGTAATGTCCCATTCGTATAATTCACACCGCCTCCATTGGTTGTTACATACAAACCATATGTTTGTCCCGCATTTAAAGGCACTGCAAAACCGGTAATATTAACAAGAGTTCCAGTACCCGGCGAAGTAACCGTTGTGGTTAATAATTGTGTCCATCCGGTATTGGCGTTTTCAAAACCAACAAAGGATCCGCTTCTGTACCAAATTTCAACCGAAACAGTACCAACCGATGAAATGCTCATTGCTGCACCGTTCCAGATAATATTTGTACTGGGAACAACGTCAAACATGTTACCAGCAGAACCGTTTCCGGCCGCAGTAGTAGTAAATATTGAATTGGTAAAGGAGCTTGTTGCCTGGGCATAATAAGTAGTGCTCACAGTAACGTTTGGAGTTGAATAAACCGATCCGGTTGCCAGTGATACTGTAGAAGACAACGAAGGATACCAGTTAATAGTACTTCCCGCAAACGCGTTTGCTGTTAGGTTCGCAGACCCTGACGAGGCACAAAGATATGGGTTGTTTCCTGTAAGTGTGGGATTAATAACCGACACTGTAAAAAATTTCGGTGACCCCATACATCCGGCAGAAGATGTACCTGCCAACGAATATGTTGTATTATTACTAGGAGTAATTACAATGGTGTTTGTATTTGCACCGGTATTCCAGGTATAGCTATTCGCACCGCTTGCGGTTAATGTGGCAGAGTTACCTAAACAAATAGTGGCTGGGCCGGACATACTTAAAGTAGGTGTAGGAGTAACATTTACAGTGATCATTTTGGTATCGGTACAGCCTAACCCACTACCAGTTACAGTATAAGTAGTATTGGTTGTTGGAGAAACTGTAATACTTGAGGCTGAAGATCCTGTATTCCATGTGTAAGAGACCGCCCCCGATGCCGTTAAAACGTTGGTTGACGAGCTGCACACCAGTGTAGGTCCGCTTACTGAAACAGTTGGAGAAGGTGACGTGGTTAAAGTAAATTGTGTAGAAGACATACAGCCGCCCGAATTACCGGTAGCAGTATATACTGTTGTTGCAGATGGTGAAGGAACAATTATTGCTGTAGTTGCACCTGTATTCCATGTATAACTTGTGGCACCACTCGCAGTTAAAGTAGCGGGATTTGTAGCACAAACCGTAGCAGGTCCTGTTACCACTATTGTTGGCGTAACACCCACTAACAAAGTCCTTGTTTCCGTACATCCTGCAACTGTGTTGGTAGACGCGACAGAATAGGTAGTGGTAATGGTTGGGCTAACCACAATAGTAGTATTCGTTGATCCGCCTGGCGTCCAGGTATAATCGGTAGATCCGCTTGCAGTTAGTGTTCTGTTACCTGTTCCGCAAACAGCGCTTGGTGTTAATGCTGCAGCGAGGGAAGGGATACAAGGTACTTTCACATTAATATTATCCAAACCCCATCCATTAATATTATATGAATTAGCACCAAAAGCAGTGAATCTTAATTGAAACATCTGGCCTTGCATACCTGCCAAGGTATAGTTGGATACTGCCCAGTTACTTGTTCCTGAAAGGGTGTTAGAATATACGGCAACAGTACTCCAGGTAACTCCGGCAACTGTTTTGTATTCAACTATAAATTGCTCAAGAGTTGAAGTGCTGAAATTATTCAATTGCAATAAATAATCCAGAGTTATAGGACCGGTAGTATAAGTTGTTGCGTTAATTGTATTACTCACCATACTCGATGTATAATTAGTGATGCTTGGACTAAAATAAAAATAAGCATTTGGAGAGGTTCCGCCTACCGGCGTGTATGAAGCACCAATCGTCCAATTTGACTGACCTAATGGAAAGGTCCAATTGTTAGCCGTAAAAGTGCTGCTGGCCCAGTTTTCTGAAAAGATAGAAACCTGCGCACGCGATTGGTTTATTATAAATAAACTCAGAACAATCGCAATCAGTTTAAAGTACATTTTTCTCATAGTTAATGTTTTTTAGATTTAATATTTGTTTTTTCACCGAGTTCCACAACAAATTTAAAAAAATTTAAACATCGCCCTCTTTTTAAATTTATTTAGACCGTATTTTTTTTATTAAATGGGTTTAGTTTTTCACAAATCCATTTTTTTCATTCACATAAAAATTTTTATCGGCTGTAATGGTTTTTGTTTGAGACGGTAAAACAAATTCCGTTTTTTTATTTGTTGGATTAATCCAGATAACCTGGCCTTCATTAGTAATAATTTTTAGAGGCATTTTAAATTTTTTACTGCAGTGACATAGTTATAGTGCTGTTAATTAAGTTATTTTTTGTTGCTTCTTAATCTCTATTTCTTTTATCTTTGCGGAAGTATGAAAAATATATACATCCAATTCTTTTCGCTGATATTATTTGCAACAAAAATATCTGCTCAGTGCCCAACATTTACCTTAAACCCGGCAAGCGGATATTACCTAACATGTATGACCTCAGCTATTCAAATAACTGCAGGAAACACATCGACACTTTCCAACGTGTCGTTTACATGGACCGGGCCGGGCTTTGTGAGCTACAGCAATTCCGCTTCCATTACTTCTCCCGGAAATTATAGCGTTATGGCCTCCAGCCCTTCCAGCACATGTATAGTAACACAAACTTTTGTTCTTCAGTCAAACACCATGCAGCCTACAGGTACGATTTTTAGCGGTCAACCGATTACCTGTATAAATCCTTCCACTACATTTACGGTTACTACCAACCCTCCGGGTTCATCTATTTCCTGGTATAATTCTTCTAATACCTATCTGGGTACTGGTCCCATGTTAACTGTTACGGCTATAGGAATGTATAATGCAGTATTAACCAACACATCGAATGGGTGCTCTAACAGCATTTCCGCCTCGGCGAACGGTAATACAGTGGCGCCTTCTTATAGCGTAACAGGTGGAGGTACGGTTTGCCTCGGCACCAGCAAAACTTTATCAGTTACCGGATCTTATTCTTATACATGGAGTACGGGAGCAATCACTAATACAATAAATGTAATACCTACTGCAACCAGTATATATAGTGTGACAGCTATGAATCTTGTTAATGGATGTACAAAAACCTTAACAGTTCAAGTGAATGTAAATCCTGGCTGTTCGGATGTATGGCCGGGTGATGCCAATAGTGATGGAATGTGCAACAACCTTGATGTTCTTGAAATTGGATTAAACGCATCTCAAATAGGGCCTCCAAGATCTTCTATAAATAATAATTGGTCGGCGCAATATGCAAGCAACTGGAGTGGCACGATCAGCAACGGGAAAAACCGCTCACATGCGGATTGCAATGGAGATGGAATAGTGAATGCCAATGATACAAGCGCCATTTTTAATAATTACTCACTTAGTCATGTGTTTAAACTTTCTGCAATAAATACAACTAACGGAGATATTAATATTGTACCCGACCAGACAGCTTTGCCCCCTGGTTTTTGGGGATCCTCATCCATTTACCTTGGTAATAATACAAATACAATCACAAACATTTACGGGGCAGCTTTTGACGTTACTTTTGATAATTCACTAATACAAACCGACAGCCTTTATATGGTTTACGCAAGCTCGTTTTTAAATGCAGGCAACACAGAGATTAACTTTAATAAAAAATATTTTAATAATGGCGTAAGCCACGCGGCCATTGTTAGAACGGATCAACTCAATGTATCGGGTTATGGAAAAATTGCTACGTTATATTATAAAATAAACAATGGTATTAGTGACAATACTTTATTAAATGTAGGTCTTTCAAACTCAGTTAAAATTTCAGCAAGCGGTTCCTTAACCCCATTAACAAGTGGTTCAGGCACAATTAATATTACATCACTGGCGGCTGCAATTAATTCCCTTAATTCAAACATCAGCTACTTTTCCATTTATCCTAATCCGAGTTTGGGTATACTAAACATTAAAACATCCAATAAAAACCTATTCACTCTTAACATTTATAACTGCCTTGGGGAATTGATTTATTTTGAAAAAGAGACCAACGGGAGCATGACAATTAGTTTGGAAAAATTTGGTGCTGGTGTTTATACAATAGCTATAATAAACAACGAAGGGGTGCAAATTACGAAAGTGGCTTTGAATTAAATTTTACTAGTGGTTTTAGAAACTACGTAAAAATTTTTATCTATGGTAATGGTTCTTATTCCCTTCTGTAAGGCTATTTCTTTCTTTTTTATAGTTGGCGAAATCCAAAGTTCTTCTTTATTAACTACTGTTATTTTAATTGGCATGTTAAATGATCTATTACAATTAGTCCATTTAAATTGTAGTTTATCTTTATTAATTTTGTACTCCAGAACCGGAACGTTCCGCGTTCTTAAATACTGATCAAAAACCGGCGCAAGTTCTTTTCCGCTTTTAGCAATCATGTACTCTTCAATCTCTTTTGTGATAACCGTCTTTTTAGCGAAGTCCTTGTTCAATCCCAATAAAATGGCGTGAAAGATGGAGTCGTTATCAATGATCTGACGTATGGTGTGAATCATATTAGCGCCTTTATCATATATATCGCTGCTGCCTTCATTGTTTACGTTATAGTCACCTATCAAAGGCCGGTCGTTTTGAATATTTTTTCTCAATCCAATCACATACATGTTCGCAGTATCTTTTCCGCGTGTGCTTTCCAGATACAAAACTTCTGAATAGGTAGTAAAGCCTTCATGAATCCACATATCTGCATTGTCTTTACAGGTAATATTATTTCCAAACCATTCATGCCCGCTTTCATGAACAATAATAAAGTCCCATAACATCCCAACCCCCGTTTTCGAACGATCGGTTCCTAAATAACCTTTTTTAAACTTATTACCATAAGCAATAGCGCTTTGATGCTCCATGCCAAGATAACTTGTTTCTACCAACCTGTAACCGTCTTCATAAAAAGGATATGGTCCGAACCAATATTCAAAACTGCTCAACATATCTTTGGTATCTTTTTTTAAATGACTTTCAATTTTGTTTTTGTTATAATCCAAAACTGCATATTCAATTTTTAAATTTCCTTTCGTTCCTACAAAAGAATCTCTAACCGTTACATACTTTCCTATATTCAATGTTACGTCATAATTATTTATGGGGTTACTTACTTTATAATTCCAGGTCGACGTTGAATTGCCATTACTGATAACTGATGTGAGATTTCCATTTGAAATATTAATAAGACTGTCCGGTATTGTAACACTTATTGCCATTCCATTATCAGGTTCATCGTACTGATGATCTTTATTTGGCCACCAAACACTTGCACCCAGCCCCTGGCACGAAACCCCCACCCACGGCCGTTCCAGTTCATCTTTTTTCCAGCTGAAGCCCCCGTCCCATGGCGCAAACTTGGCCGGCCGGGGTTTGCCTGAATAAAATACAACAATTGAGTCTTCAGGCTTTGGTATAGAATTTAAAGTAATCACCCATGCATTGTATTCATGTGTCCATTCACATTTTCCGGAATGAAAAACCACGCTGTCAATCTTCAGCGGATCTTGTAAATCTATTTGCATGGTTTGTGATGGTGTTAAGGACTTAAAATGAATACAATTACTTCCTTTAATAAATCGATCAGTAATGTTTACATCTACTTTAAAGTTATAAAACAAAACATCCCACCAACTGCGGTTTACATTCTGCATTCCGCGCAACGAATCGCCTCTGGTATATTGAGCTTTTAAACAGAAACTAAAAACAATTGGAAAGATGGCTAAATAACGCATATTCATTAAAGATAAAAATTATTCCGTTCATGTGCTTTTAAGGCATTCATGTAATTCATAACTCAAAAATCCTAAATTTGCGCATGTTCCTGGCGCTCATAAAAAAAGAATTTTTACTTGAATTCAGACAGAAATCAACGCTGGGCGGGGTGATGGTTTATTTGGCCGGAACTATTTTTGTAAGCGCGTTATGCTTTAAAGGCCGTATGGATAAACCTACCTGGAATGCCCTTTTTTGGGTGATTACACTTTTTACCTCTGTTACGATCAGCGGAAAAAGTTTTTTAAAAGAAGCCGGGGGGCAAGGTCTGTTTAACTATTTACATTATCCGGCGCGGCATTTTATTATAGCTAAAATAGCTTATAATATGGCGTTTATGTTTGTCCTCAGCCTGATAACCTTTTTCTTTTATGCCCTTTTTATAAAAAATGAAGTAGAAAACATGAGTCTGTTTTTTGTAGTATTACTGCTGGCTTCTACAGGTCTTGCAGGAATACTGAGCCTTATGAGTGCCATCTCAGCAAGGGCTAATGGCAATTTTGCCATGATGAGCATCTTAAGTTTTCCGGTGGTAATGCCACTTATTATGGTAATTATCAGGGTAAGCAAACAAGCCGTGGATGGAATTGAATGGGCAGCCATAGGTTTTGATTTTATTATCATTCTCATTGCCTTAAATGTGTTAACATTGGCCTTATCATTCCTATTATTTCCTTATCTTTGGCGCGATTAAAAGTACTCTGAGTTTAACGTTCCATGTCTTGAAGTTTTGCACCTTTAAACTGAAAACAGGAAACCTGAAACTAAATGAAAAACTGGTATAAAATACTCTCTGTCATTCTCATCCTTTATACATTGGTGTGGGGAATGCTGGCGCCTGTACCACGTCTGGACATTCTGAACGAAACCATTCGTAATGTATTTTACCACGTTCCCATCTGGTTCAGCATGTTGTTTATGATGACTGTTTCACTTTTTTACAGTATTAAAACGTTACAAACCAATTCACTTCTACACGACAGCAAAGCGTTAGACGCGGCGATCGTAGGATTTTTTTTCAGCATTCCCGGCATCACAACCGGTTCCATCTGGGCCAAATATACCTGGGGAACCTGGTGGACCTTTCAGGATCCTAAACTTAACGGCGTGGCTATAAGCATCCTTATTTATACCGCCTATTTTATCTTACGCTCATCAGTTGACGATGAACAAAAACGCGCTAAAATTTCAGCAGTGTATAATGTGTTCGCATTTGTAATGATGAATGTGTTTATAATGATTTTACCCAGATTAACAGATTCATTGCATCCCGGAAATGGCGGCAATCCTGCCTTTGCGAAGTATGATATGGATAACGGTATGCGCATGGTTTTTTATCCTGCCGTAATCGGATGGATCCTGTTCAGTTATTGGATCTTTAATGTTAAAAACAGAATAAGCATTTTAAAAAATAAATTAAATGATTAAACGATTTTTAAGTTTTCTATTTATTTTCATTGCAACTGCCGTAAGCGCCCAACCA
>JAOQAF010000268.1 GCA_025963735.1 Bacteroidota bacterium | reverse complement strand
TGTCGGGTGCAGGCGCTCAAAGCGGGGTAGGAAGTATCAGCGCCTCAACTTATCCCACCAATGTTACGGCAGCTGTAAATAACAGGCCTTTACCATCAGGCGTAAATAACTTATTGAATAACTGCGGTACCGAACACGCTAAAAAAATGCTCGATCGTTTTTGGGTTATTAATGCTAACAATTATATAAGCGCGCCAAGCGCAATAAAAAAACTTACTTACCTTGATGACGAATGGAATACCGCAAATGCCAGCACTAATTTAATAACGGAACCATTATTAAATACCTGGTATAATACTTCCGGCCCATGGGTAAGAATTAACAGCAGCAATAATTCCGGGTTAAACGAACAATCCATTCCAAACAGTTCCAATTACGGAATTTACACGTTGGGTGAATACAAAAAATTGAACCTCGCGTTGGTGAATGTAGACAGTGTAAAATGTTTCGGACAAAGTAATGGAGTTATTGAGGTTGCCGCAACCAATGGATATGGTTCAAATGTTTACAGTTGGAACTCGGTTATTTCAACCGACAGTATTAAAACAAATTTACCAGCCGGCACTTACACCATCATAGCTATTGACGCAATGGGTTGCAGCGATACGGTAAATAATATTTTAGTTTTTCAACCTTCTCTTCTGTCGCAAACCTTAACGGCTAACGATCGTTCAATTTGTAAAAATCAGTTTATAAAATTAAACTCTGCGTTTACCGGAGGCATAAAACCGTATACTTTGAGCTGGAGCACGGGCGCCAGCAGCAGTAATGTTGTTTTTTCACCGCTTTCAATTAATGCGAGTCCCGCCCTTAGCACACAATACACTGCAACCTTAACCGACAAAAATAATTGTACCAACACAGCTACCATTTTGATTAACGTAAATCAGTTACCGGTTGTAAATTTTGATTCGGATGTAAAAAATGGATGCCAGCCATTGCAGGTTAACTTTCAGAATTTATCCGCGGCCAGCCCAAGTATTGCTTCTTTTTTATGGAGTTTTTTACAGGGCAGCAGCAGCAGTGTAGTTAATCCGAATGTTATTTTCAATAATCCCGGAAGCTACAATGTAACTTTAAAAGCCACATCAGACAGTGGTTGCGTGAATACGCTCACTAAAAATAATTTTATTACTGTATATGAAAAACCTCAGGCGGATTTTCTTTATACGCCTCTGGAAGACGCTAATATTTTAGATCCGAAAATTGATTTTCAGAATACTTCCACAGGAAATTATGTGAATTCATTATGGAGCTTTGGTGATGGTGCAACCTCAGGTCTAACAAACCCAAGCCACTCGTACGATTATGTAGAACAATTTAATGTGAGGTTGGTAGTATCAACGGTTAATAATTGTACCGATACCGTTATTAAAGTTGTTGATGTTAAAGACGCGCCGGCAATTTATATTCCTAACGCGTTTACACCTTTTAACGGCGATGGGTTAAACGATGTGTTCACCGTAAAAGGAATTAATTTTTACGATTTTAAAATGAAAATTTTTGATCGCTGGGGCGAAGAAATTTTAGAAACAACAGACAATGTTACCGGCTGGGATGGTACCTACAAAGGTGCGAGGTGCCAGGTAGGCGTTTATATTTATAAAGTTTCATTCAGAAATTCTAACGGTTTTCAGAATGGTACGCCACGTACCATTACCGGCCATGTGATGTTGATGGATTAGATTGTGAATCGTCATTGCGATAGCGATCTCATACAATACTCCTGCCAAGTTTGCCACGCCGCTGACAAAAGCACACGTTAAGCGGCTCGCAAAGCCGATTTGGCGGATGACGTTAGGAGTGAAGCAATCTAAACTGGATCCTTTTAATAGTTTGCCACACCGTCCTCTCGTCTTTGCGAGCGATAGCGAAGCAGTCTCTAATAAGCAATTTACACGGTTATCTCGCCGTAAGCGACATTAAAGCGGCGCGCGCGGATGATGGCTGGCATAGGCCCCGCACCCCGATAATATCGTCTTTGCGAGCGATAGCGAAGCAATCTTAACAACAAGCATTTAAATACACAACCCGTCGAATTTAACATTCCCAGAAACTTCTGTATATAGAACATAACGTTTTGATTATCAATTCAAAAAACGGCGAAGCCATATTTACCTTATGGATACTTCATGGATACTCCCACCTAAAGCCCACCCAAAGCCCACTCAGGAGTTAAAAATTCGGCCCTAAAAAAACGAAATTGGTCTATTTCATTATTTCCTTGAACGTTTCATTCCGATAATCCCTCCACAAAAAAAGCGACCCTTTATCAGAGCCGCTTTTCTTATTTGTTTAATTCTTACTCAACAACTAATTTTCTTCTCACCTTTTCATTTCCTTTTTCAATGATCAGTAGATACATTCCTTTTGAAAGTCCGGAAACATTTAACAACGCTGAATGATAATTGATGGTCCTGTCAATAATTAATTGCCCGATGTTATTATACAACGAGTAACTGAAGGCGCTTCCTTTCAAACTAATGGTAACATTGGTTTGGGCAGGGTTAGGATAAATAAGCAATTCATTAAAAGATGAAGTAAATGCTGAAATACCGTTCGCGAAACTTACACAGGTTGTTTGCTGGCTTGCGCACATGTTAGCATCTGTAACGGTTACTGAATAGCACCCCGGTAACACTCCTGTAACCACAGGTGCGGTATTACCACCCGGCATCCAGTTGTAGCTAAACGGTGCATTACCGGTGGCTGTTACATTTATAGCGCCGTCGGCACAGGTGGCGCAGGTAGCCACGGTGTTAGATGTTACCACGTTCGGATTTTGATTCACGGTAATCACTACCACACTGCTGGTGCTGCAGCCCGCAGTGCCTGAGGCATTCACTGTATAGGATGTAGTTGCATTAGGACTAACGGCAACACTTGAAGACGTTACCATGGGTGCCGACCATGTATACGATGTGTAGTTTCCTGCCGCCGTTAACGTTGTAGTGTTACCCTGACAAATACTTGCGGATTGTGAAGATGATAAATTTAATGCAGGCGCAGGCATTATTGATACTGCTGTTGTATTACTTCCCGCGCAGGTTCCGTTTGAACCTGTAACAGTGTAAGTAGTATTGGTAACCGGATTAACTACAATGGATGCAGCGTTGGATCCTGTACTCCAGGTATAAGATGAGGCGCCGCTCGCTGTTAATGTAGATGCTCCGGCAGCACACACGCTTTGCTGACTTGCGCCGATGAAGATAGAAAGGGAGCTTCCCACAGTTACACTAACGGTTTGCGTATTGGTGCATCCTGAAGTAGTTCCGGTTACAGAATAAGTAGTATTTCCGCCGGGTGTTACTACTAATGGATTCCCGTTAAAACCTGTGTTCCACGAATAAGATGTGGCGCCTGACGCGCTTATAGTTGCCGTGCCACCTGCACATATGGTTTGATTGTTAACACTAACGTTAGCTGAAATAATGCTAATCGTCTTGGTAGCCGAAGAAAAAGATGTTCCGTTTTGTGAATTTACAATAATGCTATAAATGCCGGACGCTGAATAAGTCACCGATGGATTCAAAGCATTTGAAGCGGCAGGACTTCCCCCGGGAAAACTCCAGGTATACGAAGCAGCACCAGAAGTGGAATTCACTAAATTAACAGCTGAGCCCGCGCACGCTGTAACCGGTGATGTAAAATTACTGGAAGGTGCAGGAAAAAATAAATTAATGTTATCCAGATAAATTGCCTGCCCATAATGACCTCTGTTTATAAAAGACATCATTACATTACCTTGTCCCCCGGCTAATCCTGAAATGTTTATACTGTCGGTTCTCCATTGTGCCGCGTTTGGTGAAAATAAATTGGCCTGTACAGTTGTTGGCGCTGTTGCTAAAGCCGCGCCTCCTTTGGTATAAATATTGCTCCAGCTTGTACCGCAGTTGGTACTTAACCTAACATTCAGTGTATCCGAATAAAGATTATCATAAGGTGCGTAGGCAACATCAAACCTTAATTTAGCCACAGCTACATTCGAAAATATATATTTAGGAGTGCGCATTTCGTCCCGGTCTCCTGTCGCGTCAAAATTAAAATTATCAAACATGGCGGCTGCCGCTCCGGTGCCTACGGTATAACCTCCAATGCCGGTAACCCTTGTCCAGAACACATTGTCATTTCCTGTATTATACGAACTCCAGTTAACAGGTAAAAATGGTAAAGATTGAAAGCCTTCATTTAAAGGCAAAGCAATTGGATTTGTAATTTGTATATAAGATATTTTGGTAGCCGTATTTGAACCGTTAGCATTTGATACGGTTAGCCCAACGGAATATGTTCCCGGGGTGGCCCACTGTGCTGTTGGCACTGAGGATGTAGAGGTAGCAGGAATTCCATTCTGAAAAGTCCAGGTAAAATTTGTTGGTGCATATAACGAACTGTCCTGGAAGGTAATTGGTGTATTCGGGCAGCTTACGCGTGTTAAGGTATAAAAGTTGGCAATTGGCGGAGTGTTTAAAAAACCCGCAGCACAATTCATTGCACCAAAGGCATCAATACGGCCTTTGCCTAATTGCATATTGGAAGAATAGGCCGAATTAGCAGCAATGGTGTAAATGTTAGCCGCGGTATTGGTAATACAATTAAGAACGTCGGTTTGTGTCATAAATGAACACTTTGAAAGCATTAAGCCACAAAGTCCCGCAACCAAAGGTGTTGCCATAGATGTTCCTGACATTTGCTGATATTGCGGAGTGGTGGTATATGGTACCGTGCTCCAGATGTTTTCACCGGGAGCGGCAATATCAACCCAGGCGTTAGTAGTGGTTCCGTAATTTGTAAAAGAAGACTTAACATTAGATGAACTAACTGATGCAACACAATAAATATTATTGTACGCGCCCGGATAGTTTAAAGCATTGGTATTACCGTTACCTGCCGCTGCAACTATTATACATCCTTTGTTCCAGGCATAGTCAATAACAGTTTGTTCCGCAGCCGCAGCCGTTGGGCCACCCCATGAGCAGGAGATAACGCGCGCCTTTGATTTTGCGGCGTATATGATTCCACCATACCCGTTGGCAATGGTTGTGGTGTTACCGTTATCCGGCGTGCATTTTACAGGAAGTATCTTAATGTTCCAGCCTATAGAACCCACGCCAATACCGTTGTTGTTTCTTGCGCCCGCTATACCAGCGCAGTGCGTACCATGACTCATTAACGAATTGGTTGGAACCGCGTTGTTATCATTATCTCCCACATCGTAACCATTAATATCATCAACATATCCGTTGGCATCGTCATCAACACCCGTAGTTCCGGCTGCTTCAATGGCATTGGTGTATGTATTGGCAATAAGATCAACATGTGTAAACATTACGGCGTTATCAACAATTGCTACTGTAATATTTGAGTTACCATTAAATATGTTCCATGCAGCCGGCGCATTGATTTGTGGGAGGTGCGACTGTGAAGGATAATTCGGATCGTTGGGTGTGGTAAAAGTTGTCATGGCAGGAACTTTTTCAGCATATTCAATTCCTGAAACTCTGGTTAATTCATTAATCAACGCGTTCACATTGTTCTTTTGAACGAATTCCAATTTTAAGATGTACGGTAAGCGGGCATCGTCATCGGCCTGATAAAAAGGTTTGTATGCCTTTGTTACTCCGTATTT
>JAOQAF010000216.1 GCA_025963735.1 Bacteroidota bacterium | reverse complement strand
GGTTCAGAAGCCCTTAAATATTTCAAAACCGTGAAAACCATGGGTGATCAGATTGGTGTTTCTACAGCAATTAAGCCTGAGGTGTTAAAGCGCCTTGAAAGTAATATCGGCGCCCCCGACTCTCTGGCTGTTATTACTGATGATGTTTATTTCTCTTCATTTGAAACACTTGAAGACAGCAAGCAAGGGCCAACCCTGGCATTGGTAGTAGCCGGGGGTTGGATTGAAAGTATTTATATTGCAACTAATCTTGCAAAGTATGAGGACAAAAGCCCTATCATTGAGCGTTTAGCCGATCAAAAATACACTCTTGAGAATCTCATTGAATTTTTAAGAAAACATGAAGCAGATCCTAATGTTGCTGCTATTAAAACTGATTTTGAAGGATTATTAGCCGAGTTCAATAAAATAAGCGAAAAGGATGTAGAGTCGAAAGGCAAAGATGGCGGAAAAACTACTATGTTAACAGGTGGAAAGCAATTAGTGATCAGCGAACCTGTTTACAAAGCAATTGTTGAGAAGATTAAAACCCTTAGAAATTCTTATACTTTAACTAAATAATACTTATCATGAAATACATCATTACTATAGTTTTAACTGCGCTGATAAGTACTTCGGTATTTTCGCAGGCCGGAGTTTGTGGTAACTTCCATAAGAAGTACTGTGTGCTTGAAACATCAAAAGGAGAAAAATGGCAATATAACGCACAAAGTAAGAGTGGTTTATTTAACCAGGGAATGGTTTCAAAATTACGATGCGTTATTTATAAAGGTATGGATTACAGGATCTCAGTATGCTGCGAAACGGTGTTAGGTGATAAAGTAAGCTATAAAATTTTTGACTCCCGCACCAATGAAATGTTGTTTGATAATGGTGCTGCAGAAAACACTCAGGTATTCGAATTTCAAAGTGTTAGTACACGTCAGTTAGTTATTGAAGTTGTGGTTCCGCAAGGAGCAACCGAAAAAGAGAAACATAAATCGGCTGATGCCGCCTGTGTTGGATTATTAATTGAACATAAAATAACTGATAAGCAGGGCTTCTCACAATACTAATAAATCAGGCCTTTAAGCAGGAACCCGGCCCCATAAGCCGGGTTTTTATTTTTAAATTTAAGCTTTTATATGTCAGTTCATAAAGAAATAAAAAAAGTAACCACGCATGTTTTGCAGGAAATGAAGCAGCGCGGAGAAAAAATATCCATGCTTACGGCTTATGATTATACCATGGCCGGTATTATCGACAGCGCAGGTATTGATGTTATTCTTGTAGGAGATAGTGCCAGTAATGTTATGGCCGGGCACGAAACAACCCTGCCTATTACTCTTGATCAGATGATCTATCACGCAAGCAGTGTAATACGAGCGATCAACAGGGCTTTGGTTGTTGTAGATCTTCCTTTTGGGGCCTACCAGGCCAATTCTAAAGAAGCATTATATTCTGCAATCCGCATAATGAAAGAAAGCGGCGCGCATGGCGTTAAGCTTGAGGGCGGCAGAGAAATAAAAGAAAGCATTGAACGGATATTAACCGCAGGTATTCCGGTAATGGGACATTTAGGATTAACGCCTCAAAGCATTTATAAATTTGGAACATATACAGTACGTGCCAAAGAACAGGACGAGGCTGAACGATTAATTGAAGATGCCGTTCTACTACAGGAGTATGGTTGTTTTGCCCTGGTACTTGAAAAAATACCGGCAACTCTGGCAACTAAGGTAGCCCAAAAAGTTTCCATTCCCGTTATTGGAATAGGGGCGGGTGGTGGCGTTGATGGCCAGGTGCTTGTAACACACGATATGCTTGGAATGACGCATGAGTTCAGTCCCCGCTTTTTAAGAAGATACGCGAATCTTTATGAAAGTATGGGCAACGCTTTCAAGCAATATATTAAAGACGTAAAGAGTAAAGATTTTCCGAACGAAAAGGAACAGTACTAAAAATTAAAGTGTTAAAATATTTATTTTTTAGGTTCGGTTTTTTTTTCTTTTTCAATATTTGATTTTAACCACGCTTTAATATCGTTAAGTTCTTTGCCTACAATGGCATGCGGCATCTCGTAAGTTTTAAACGTAACATTATTTTTTTTGCTTTGAAGAAACCGCGAGGCTTCTTCGGCTTGTTTATAGTCAATAACCTGATCGGCATTACCATGTGCTATAAAAAAATTTACATTCGAAACTTTTAACGGATCAAATTTTATTTTTTTTGATTCCTCCATTATCCCGCCGCTCAAGGCTAAAACACCTTTTATTTCTGTGGGCTTTGTTAATGCAAGATCGTAAGAAAGAATGGCACCCTGACTAAATCCCAACAAAAATACTTGTGTACTATCGGCTTTATATGCTTTACATACTTTACTGATAAATGAAAAAACTTTGGACCTGCTTTCTTTAACCTGATTGTAATCGTATTTGAATTGTTTTTGAGGTAAAAAATCAAGTTTAAACCAGCAATAACCCTGTCCATCGGCCGCAAAAGGTGCCCTTAGTGACACAATTAAAAAGCGTTCGTCAAGTGATTTGGCAAGATCAAAAAGATCTTCTTCATTGCTGCCGTATCCATGAAGCATAATTACAACAGGCGTTTTATCAGATTTTTTTGCAGGTAAATTAACCTTATAAACATAGTCGGATATGGCCGCAACGGTTTGGGCAGTATATAACGTTTTAAATACTAACAGAAATATGATTAACAGTGAACGTAAAATTTTAATCGACTTCATATTGTTTTATCTTCCGCGTCGTTTTTTATGTTCTACAAACTTTGGCTTTTGAGATGAAGCACTTCCGTCATCTTCAAAATTAAAGTTCAATTGTTTTTTTATAAGATCAGCGCTCACAACCACAATTTTTACGGTATCGCCCAAAGAATAAATTTTACCGGAGTTCTTACCAACGTACCGGTAATTTTCTTCATCAAAGAAGTATTGGTCGCCTTTAATATCACGGTTTCTGATCATTCCTTCGCAGCGGTTCTCAACAATTTCAGCGTAAATACCCCATTCGGTGACGCCACTGATAACGGCATCAAAAGTCTGACCAATTTTATCGGACATAAATTCAACTTGCTTGTATTTAATAGATGCGCGCTCTGCTTCTGCTGCCATACGCTCCATTTCACTGCTGTGCTTACATAAAAATTCGAGATCGTTTTGGTTCGAATATACTTTGCCATGTAATCTCGCATTTAATAAACGATGTACTAAAACGTCGGGATACCTTCTGATAGGAGAAGTAAAATGTGTGTAAAATTCAAAACCCAAACCGTAATGACCTGCGTTTTTAGTGGTATAAATTGCTTTGGGCATACTACGAACAGCCAGCAATTCAATCATACCTTGTTCTTTTTTATCTTTCACATCGGTCAATAATTTGTTTATCGACTGTACTGCTTTTTGCTTACTGCTTATATTCATCTGGTAACCAAAGCGTGCTGAAAAGGCACTTAACTCCTGAAGTTTTTCATCATTCGGAATATCATGGATCCGGTAAACGCATAAGTTTTTTGAAGTGTCTGTTTGGGCTGTATGCTTTGGAGAATCGTCCACTTCATCTCCTTTAAGCCCTTTGCCCAGATACTCAGCAACCTTTCGGTTAGCAAGCAACATAAAATCTTCTATTAATTTATGCGCGTCTTTTTGGGTTTTGAAGAATACGCCGATTGGATTTCCTTCTTCATCCAGATTAAACTTCACTTCTGCTTTATCAAAAAAGATAGATCCTTGTCGCACGCGCTCAGCTCTTAGTTTTTTTGCAAGACGGTCAAGAACAAGAATTTCATCTTTATAATCTCCTTCACCAGTTTCAATAACGGTTTGAACTTCCTCATAAGAAAAACGTCTGTCGCTATAAATAATTGTTTTACCAAACCACTGGTGATGAATAACACCTTCATCATCTAATTGAAACACTGCGCTAAATGTATATTTTTCTTCATGCGGACGTAAAGAACAAACAAAATTACTTAACACTTCGGGAAGCATGGGAATGACCCTGTCGACCAAATACACGCTGGTAGCGCGCTGCACGGCTTCTTTATCAAGAGCGGAATTCGGTTCTAAATAATGAGTTACATCGGCAATATGTACGCCTACTTCCCAAAAACCATTTTCAAGTTTTTGAATGGAAAGGGCATCGTCAAAATCTTTCGCGTCGAACGGATCGATTGTAAAGGTGGTTACTTTCCTGAAGTCGCGGCGCTTTGCAATTTCGTCTGCCGTAATTTCAGTTGGTATTTTTTTAGCTTCATATTCGATAGCGTCGGGAAAATGTTCAGGCAAACCATATTCCGCCATAATAGCGTTCATTTCGGTTTTATGCTCGCCAGGATTACCAAATACACGCACTACCGAAGCCGTGGGGTTTTGCTCATCCGCTTTCCATTCTTTTAATTTGATTAAAACCTTTTGACCGTCTTTTGCGCCATTAATTTCACTGGTGCGAATGAAAAAATCAACGTGTAGTTTATGACTGTCGGCAATTACAAACGCGAACTTTGGATTAATTTTTATTGTCCCAACAAATTCTGTTTTAGCGCGTTTAATAACTTCTACCACTTCACCTTCTTTACGTTTGCCTCCCCGGCGCGGTAAAATATATACTTTTACAAGATCACCCTGAAGAGCGTCTTTTGTTTTGCGTGCGGCAATAAAAATATCATCTTCCGTTTCGCTGAATACAACAAATGCGGCAGCCTGACTGGTAAAGTCGATGGTGCCGGTTACATATTGTTTGCTTTCTTTAATCTGATATTTACCTGTTTCTTTTTCAATAACAAAACCCTGCTGCTTAAGAGTATCCAGTATTTCGATTAACTGAAGACGTTCGCCATCGGTATTAATTTCCATGGCAGCGCCCAGTTGCTTGTAATTGAATGTTTTGGAATCGTTATGCTTTAAAAAATCTAAAACTTCTTCAAATAAATAACGTTGTGGTTTCTTGTTCTTAGACATGACTAAATATAGTTAGGTTTGAGCGTTTGTCAATTAGCTCCGAAATTGTTTATTAACACCTGAATGGTGGGTAGAGTTTTTGATGGAATGTAATTTTATTTCTGGCCGTAATAGATAGCAGCAACCCCAAGGCTAAGACCTTTATATCCAGTATGTTTAAATCCGGTTTCATTTAATATGGTAACAAAGTTGCTATTGTTGGGGAACGCTTTTACGCTTTCCATTAAATAGCTATATGCCCTCTGATCTTTAGAAAAAATCTTGCCAACCACAGGGGTGATGTAAGAAAAGTAAAAGGAATATCCGGCCTTAATAATGGGATTGGTAGGATATGAAAATTCAAGAATAACAATTTGGCCCCCAGGTTTTAAAATCCGGAAAAGATTGCTGAGCCCTTTTTGAAGATTCTCAAAATTTCTAACACCAAAACCTACAACAATGGCGTCGAACGAATTATCTCCGTAAACAAGTGTTTCAGCATTGCCTTGTTCAAGCGTTATTAATTTATCGAGTTTAAGTTTTTTAATTTTTTCGCGGCCTATTTTCATCATGCCTTCGCTGATATCAATTCCAATTATTTTAGTTGGATTGAGTTTGGCGCATTCAATGGCAAAATCAGCAGTACCGGTAGCAACATCAAGAATGGTTGCAGGGCGGTTTACGCCCAGCATTTTTACGCATTTTTTTCTCCAGCCTTTATGGGTGCCAAAAGAAAGTATGGAATTTAAGAGGTCGTAACGTCCTGATATATTATCGAACATTAATGCAACCTGTTCTTTCTTTGAATTTTTGTTATTATAAGGAGTTACGTTATCGTGCTTCATTGTTTTTTGTGTACAACACAGAGGTTTGGAGGAGAGGGAGAGCGCAGAGTTTTTTAATCGTGGTTTAAAGAGCCATTAATTTTGCTTCGTAAACCATCCTTTAATAGCTGCTCATTAAAATTAATCAGTAATCCCAGTCTTTTGCCGGATAATTTAAGGTAAGTAACTAATTGTGCTTCATGAACAGGGAGAACTGCTGAAACAGATTTTAATTCAATAATAACTAAATTGCTAACCAAAATATCTATTGCAAAACCTTTGTCTAATACTTCACCTCTAAAAACAACAGGAAGATTCAATTGACTTTTAATTTCCAACCCTTTTTTTGTTAAGACTTTAATTAAGCAATATTCATAAACAGGTTCAAATAAGCCTGGACCTAGTTCTTTGTGAACTTCAATCGCTGATTCAATAATTATCTGCGAAAGAAAATTATATTCAACTTCAGTGTAAGAAATTTTTCCATGGATGTTATTCAAGGAGTTGAAAATTTTGCTGGGACTAGAGTTCTCTGTTTGCAAACGGATGTTTTTTAAATTTATTTTTTGAAGGTACCCTAATGGTTGCGCCTTAATTTTCTTTGCGATCTCAATTTCTCTGTGCACTCTGTGATCTCAATTCTTTGTGTTAAAACTTATTCTTAATTTCTTTGTGCTCTCTGTGTTAAACACTAATCTCAATTTCCCTGTGTACTCTGTGTTTAAACTGTATCTCAAACCCTTTGCGCACTCAGTGTTAAACTGTGATCTCAATTTCTCCGTGCACTCTGCGTTAAATCTGTGCCCTTTGTGTTTAAAAGTTACTTAACAAAATCAAGTTTAAGCGCTTCTTCCAGAAATTCGATTTTATTAATTGGCACTACACCAACTTGTTCACAAACCAGGCCCCCGGAAAGATTTGCCAATGCCGCTGTTACAAAATCAGAGCATTCGAGGGCACGGCATAAAGAAGCCACACTGATAACCGTATCGCCGGCGCCACTTACATCTGCAATACTTCTCACGTGTGCAAAAATGTGTTCTTTAATTTTTCGTGAATTTGTTATGATGCCTTTTTCAGCAAGCGTCACAATAATTGTTTCTGCTTTTTGCTTCACCCTGAAACTGCTTATGGCGCGTTGAAGCTCGCCAATATTATCACTGCGGATATCCATCTTTAACCCTTCTTTTAATTCTTTAAAATTGGGTTTAAATAAACTTACGCCTTTATAAGCGTGGAAGTTTTTTTTCTTTGGATCGACGCAGGTTGGAATTCCTTTGCTTTTTGCAAGCTCAACCACTTTATTAATAAGTTTTGGAGTAATCAATCCTTTGTTGTAATCTTCAAAAATGATTACATCAATTTTATCATGCTGAATAATATAAGAAATGAGGGTTAACAACTGTTGCGTTTCTGAAGGCGCTATTTCAGATTCCACTTCATCATCTACTCTTAAAAGTTGTGCGTTATTACCAATAACACGTGTTTTAACTGTTGTGATTCTGTCGCGGCATTTTAATATCCCTTTCTGACTTAATTTTTGATGCTTAAGAAGATCAAGAAATGCCAGGCCTTCATGATCGACTCCGATTACGGAACATAAAATGGGATTAGCGCCAAGAGCCTGGATGTTTAATGCCACGTTGGCCGCGCCTCCCAGTCGGCGTTCTTTCTTGGTTACGGCAACAATTGGTACGGGTGCTTCCGGTGAAATACGGTTTACTTTACCCCACAAGTAACTGTCAATCATTACATCGCCAATTATTAAAACATTTAAATTGTTGAAGGATTTAAATATATCGCGGATATGATCTTTTTTGACCGATAGTTTTTTCATTAAGTAATTACTGAAGTTTTACTAATGCCTCTTTCATACGTTTTAAGGCTTCTTTTAAATTTGATTCATTGGTTGCATAGGAAAAACGTATGTAATTATCGCTGCCAAAAGCGGCTCCAGGCACTAAAGCTACATGAGCTTCATCTAAAAGATACATGGTAAGATCCGTCGCATTATTTATCACATACTTTCCGAACTTTTTCCCAAAATAGGAACTCACTTCAGGATAAACATAAAATGCACCCTGCGGAACGTTAGTCTTTAATCCCGGTATATCTTTCATCAAATCAAGAACAAGATCTCTCCGTTTATGAAATGCATCACGCATCGGTTTGATGTATGTTTCAAAATCAAGTTGCATGGCCTGGTAAATAGCTTTCTGTGTGATGCTGGAAGTTGCTGAGGTGAATTGCCCCTGCATTTTATCACACGCCTGCGCTATCCATTTCGGACCGGCCATTATTCCACCGCGCCAGCCTGTCATTGCAAAACCTTTTGATACGCCGTTGATCGTAATCACCCGATCTTTAATAAAATCAAATTGAGCAAAGCTTTCGTGCCCGCCAACAAAATTAATATGTTCGTATATTTCATCACTTAAAATATAGAGCTCTTCATATTTTTTAATTACTTCAGCCAATGCTTTTAATTCTGCCTTTGAGTATACAGACCCTGTAGGGTTACAAGGAGTGCTCATCATAATCATTTTAGTTTTGGGAGTAATAGCTGCTTCTAATTGTTTGGGTGTGATTTTAAAATCGGCTTCAATGTCGGTTTCAACAATTACAGGAACTCCATCGGCAAGCTTTAAAAGTTCAACATAACTTACCCAATATGGTGAGGGAATGATTACTTCGTCGCCAGCATTGATAAGGCAAAGAATGACATTGGCTATGCTTTGCTTAGCACCGGTTGAAACAACAATTTCATCAGGAAGATAAGTTAACTTGTTATCTCTTTTAAATTTGGCGCAAACAGCTTCACGCAGTTCCTGATATCCTGAAACATGGGTGTAATAGCTGTAATCTTCATCTATCGCTTTTTTGGCCGCGTCTTTAATAATCTGCGGTGTTGCAAAATCCGGCTCCCCTAAACTTAAACTTATAATATCAACACCCTGTGCTTTTAACTCACGGCTTTTACGTGCCATGGCAATAGTTTGTGATTCGGAAATTTGGTTAACTCTATCGGATAGGTGCGGCATAATGAAATTGTGTTTAGCAAATCTAATAACTATTTTAATGAAAATAGCTTATAACAGAAGATTTTAGAGGGTTTTTTAACACGCTTACGGGGCGTTAATTTTCGTGCCTATTTTATTACTTTGGCTTTTTCAACTTCCAGAATTTCTTTAGTTGTGGCGTCGTAAACAAAGGCCACAACGTACAGATTGTTAGGTTTATATTTAACGGCATTAACCTGAAAATTATTATAAGACAAGGTTACTGAATCGGCATACTTTATTGGTGCATATTTCAGCGGATCGCCCCAGGAGCCGTTGATTCCTTCACGAAGCATATGCATGAACACATAATTGGTAATTACATCAGGGTTTTGTGTGTAATCTTTTTGCGGGCCAATAATACTGTCTTCTGTTAAAACAACCGACAACTTTGTATTAGAGCCATAAGTTTTTTTAAATTTTGTTTTAACAGTAGTATTTAATGTATTACTTATTGTATTATAATTTAAAGTTAGCCACATATCGCATAGATCGGGTGCCTGCAAGGCCTTGGCTATCGAAGAACCCCATTTTGTTTCTTTTTGAATTAGCCCCGAACCATTGTCTTTACGGTTAACCATTCCGTTAGGATTGCCCGCCGAACTGATTCCAAAACCGCCTGAGGCTGCATCCCAGTCGTTACCAACCTGACAGGTGTATGAGGTTACAAAATCCGGTGCATTAAGTTTAGTGAAAAATCCGGCATGAACGGCTATCACAACCAGGTTAGCACCGTATTGAGCAGAAAGCTGTTCGGCTGTGCGTGCCGCATTCGGGCAGTTACCGCATTGGTGACCCGTGTAATCTTCCAACAATACTTTTCTGTTTGAAACAATTATCTGCTCGCTTTGTATTGGATTGTTAACCTTATCGCAGGAAACACAACCAAAACAAACCAGGATGCTAATTAATATAAGAGATATTTTCATTAAACAGTATTAACAAATATACTAAAAACTACTCGTAATTGAAACCGCTAATCCATTAGAGGCAGGCACATTCCGGCATACGCCCCCTACACAAAATATACCGGCTCTTTGTTTACCATAACTGAAGGAAATACGGTGAGGACCGCTGGTGTAACCGGCACTCACAAGGAAATAATGCAGTTTGAGACTTTCTACAGGATTACCATAATTATACTGATCTAAAACGGCAACAAAAATATTTGAAGTTGGTGTCCATTCAATTAGCTCCGAGGCCCAGCTTCCCAGGTTTAATGTGTCTTTATTGTCGCGACCCAGCCATTGTGTTTCAAAGCGAATGGCCGATCCAGGTTTGTATTTGTAAGTAAGATCAACTACAATAATATTTGACACAATGTTTTTATAGCCGGCATTCGGCGAGCCGTATTGCACAATGTTTTTATTATAAAACTGATTGGCATACATCAATGTTCCTTTAATTTTTTTAGAGAATTTTCTGTTTATTTCAATAAAGTAATCATGATAATATTGTTCTCCAACATCGCTGTAATTCGTAGTGTAAAGGGTTGAATAACTGGAACTGTCGTTAACGCCTATAACCTTTAAACCGTTTGCCATGGAGGCATTCAGGGTAATATCCATACCGTATTTACCTCCAAGTAAAGTGCCTTTTGCAAATTTGTATTGCATCTCAGCCATTCCGCCTACTTCCCCTTTTGGTTGCGTGGCGTAAGGACTGTAAGCAGGCATTAGATAAGTATGTTGCCGCGTTGTTGCAGGTAAATAATTAATTAAAAGATTTTGAAGAGTGGCATCCCTGTCGCTTCTAAAACTCATGTTATCCACGCGTTTTCCCTGGATCATAAAAGAAATTCCTTTAGCGGCTAAAGACATTGACATAAATGCCGCTTCGCCATGTCGGTAGCTGTAATAATTTTTTCCCTCTACAGAACTGGCATTGGCTACGCTCGGATCGTTTTCTTTATAAACATATTCTCCAAAAAAATTAAAACCATCACGAATAACATTTAGTCTTCCACCATATGCACCAACGTTTTGCGGAAGGTTAAAATGAGGGTCTTCATCAATTTGAAACTTGCTTACAAAACTTCCACCAACAATAACTTTTGTTTTAATATTTTTAGCCAGTGAATCAAGAATTTCGTTGATGTTAACCTCACCATCCACGCCTCTGACAATGCCCTGGCCCACTGTAAAAAAAGAACGTTGTTTTCCAACAAGGCCTTTAAGTGTGATTCCTTTATATGGGTTTGAAATCACCCGGATGCCGTCAAGCGAATTATCGTAAAGTAAACCGGGCTCATAATACGTTCTTAAAATAAGTCCCCCGCCAAACTGCTCGTAAATATTACCAATGGTTATATCCAGCAATTTGTCCTGATAACGCGCGTAACGATTCGTAATGCCTTGTCCTTTATAACGTGCGTCAAACCCCTGCATTACATTGTTATATGCTTCATAACGCATTCCGGCAGAGAATTTTCCTTTCTGATAATTAATATTGCCAAAAGCGTTGGATAACATTTTTTCAGGAACTTTAGGCGCGCCTATTAAACTATCGGCATTATAATACTGCGCATCAATTTGAAAATTTCCGTGAATAGAATTGATTTCATCGGACACATTCTGAGTAAAACCTTTAAATGGTTTTAGTGAAATAAGGAATAAAAAAGCAGCAGTAACGCTACTTTTAAAAAATCTGCTCAATGTCATTAAGAGCAAATAAAGCTAATTTTTTTTTGGTTTACAATATTTTTAACTAATACTATTGGGTTCCTAATCAACAATACTCTTCAAGGCGTTAGTGTTCCAATTTTTCGCCTTTAATCAGCTTTTTTACATTTTCGTATAATTTGTCTTCGTCGCCTTCGGAATATGAATTATGACTCCACACAATTTTGCCTAAGCCGTCAACTAAAAAAGTATGAGGTACATTATTAACATTCATCGCTCTTTTAAAATCCTGGTTCTCGTCAATGTAAACTTCGTATTCCCAGCCTTTGGTTTTAACATCGGTAACAACTTTTCCAGAACTGCGGGCATCATCAATGCTAATAGCAATTAGTTTAACGCCTGTTTCTTTTGTCCACTCCCCATAATTTTCAGCAATGGCATCCAGTTCTTTTTTACAGGGTTTGCACCAGGTTGCCCAAAAACTAATGATGATAGGTTTACCGTTGTTTGAAAAAGTATTGGAGTTTACTTTACTGCCGTCTAATTTTTTAACCGTAGCAGCCGGAATTTTATCACCGTCGCCCGCGAAAGAGTTTAAACTAAAAACCGTTAGCAGAAGCAGAGAGAAAGTTAAGTTTTTCATAGTATGAGATTTAAATAAAAGTAGACAATAATCGCACCATAAAATTATGAAATAAATTTAAAAAGAGTATTTAACAGTTTTTAAGGGCTATCCGTAAGGTTTGCGGCCTTAATAAAATTCCTAATTTTGCGGCCAATGATAACAACAACAAAATCAGCCGAGCTTTTTGAAAAAGCCAAAACATATTTTCCGGGCGGCGTTAATTCTCCTGTTCGTGCCTTCAGAAGCGTTGGTGGAAATCCCTTATTTATTGATAAAGGCAAAGGTTCTCATATTTGGGATGCAGATGGAAATGAATATATAGATTATTGCTGCAGCTGGGGCCCACTGATCTTGGGACATGCTAATGACACAGTTTTAAACGCGGTTGATAAGACCATGCGCAACGGAACATCTTTTGGAGCGCCTACGCGTTTGGAAAATGAATTAGCAGATTTAATTCTTTCAAATAACAAATTCATTGAGAAATTACGTTTCGTGAGCAGCGGCACAGAGGCTGTGATGAGCGCAATACGGTTAGCGCGCGGGTTTACAAAAAGAAATAAAATTTTAAAGTTCGAAGGGTGTTATCACGGTCATGTTGATTCTTTATTGGTGAAAGCCGGGAGTGGCCTTGTAACCTTTGGTAATTCAAGTAGTGCAGGTGTACCTGAAAGTTTTGTGAATGAAACCATTACTGTTCCTTTGCATAATAAGACTGCCGTTGAAGAAGCTTTTAAAAAATATAAAAATGAAATTGCCTGCATTATTATTGAGCCTGTGCCTGCCAATAACGGATTATTATTACAGGGAAAAGAGTTTCTGGAGTTTTTACGGGAACAATGTACAGCCAATAATACGTTATTGATCTTTGATGAAGTAATTAGCGGATTCAGATTAAGTTTTTGTGGTGCCGCGGGCCTATTTAATATTAAACCTGATATTATCACTTATGGAAAAATTATAGGTGGTGGATTTCCGGTGGGTGCCTATGGCGCCAGTAAAGAAATTATGAGTTGTGTTTCACCCGAAGGCAACGTTTATCAGGCGGGTACACTGAGCGGCAATCCGGTAGCAATGAGCGCGGGCATCGCACAATTAACCCAATGCCTTGAAAAAGATTTTTATAAAAATTTGGAGGATAAAACAAATTATTTGGTTGAAGGTATAACCAGGATAAATCCGTTTAAATTATTTAAGATTTTTAAGTTAGGATCTATTTTCTGGATTGCTTTTACAGAGAAAGAATCTATTACCTCGGCAGAAGATATTGATGCGAACAGCATGGCATATTTTAAAGTTCTTTATCATAGTCTTTTGGAAAGCGGTATTTATCTGGGGCCAAGTGGTTATGAGGTTGGTTTTTTAAGTAATGCGCATACCAAAGATGATTTGGATAAAACAATTTCGGCCTTTGAAACCGGATTAAAAAAACTTTCCTAAGTTGATTTACTCTCTCCTTCATGAGTGAGCAGGTCTTTTCAAT
>JAOQAF010000099.1 GCA_025963735.1 Bacteroidota bacterium | reverse complement strand
GCTTTCGCAGTTTTTTAAACGTTGATTTACATACTTTACTGTTTATGTCAGACTGAGCGTAGTCGAAGTCTGAGCGTTACCGGAAGCCTTGTTTCACACAGCTTTCGCAGTTTTTTAAACGTTGATTTACATACTTTACTGTTTATGTCAGACTGAGCGTAGTCGAAGTCTGAGCGTTACCGGAAGCCTTGTTTTACACAGCTTTCGCAGTTTTTTAAACGTTGATTTACATACTTTACTTCTTATGTCAGACTGAGCGTAGTCGAAGTCTGAGCGTAGTCGAAGTCTGAGTGGAACTGAAGCGAAGCCGCAGATTACACTGATTTCGCAGATCGGAAAACAAAAGTTTATATTCATTTAATCCGTTTAATATGTGCAATCTTGGTAACTTTTTCAATTCAAAATTAGCTGCGGATTATGCCGATGCGCAGTAAGGTTTTGACAGCCCCGTCAAGCTGAGCGTAGTCGAAGCGCACTCTTGCCTCGAACTGACAATTAGATGTCAGGCGGAGGATAGTCAAAGTGCTCCGGGAGCCTTATACGGTATAAAGTGTCTGATTTGATAATCTTTTATCGAACAAAAATTTTTCAGCAAAGCCCAACCCGCCGTGGTTGTTTTTCTACAAAAATTTTAAAAAGTAGTTATTCACTCCTCCTTTCATCTTTAATGTTTTAATTTTTTTCTTTCTGGCACCGGTTTTTATTCCTTAAAAAATAAATAGTACTTTTTTATGGAAGGAAACAAAAGCATTTCAGACACTCATACAATAAAAATGAATAAAGTAATACCATTACAGTATGAAAAACCAATATTAACAGCACTGGCGGCTTACCCTGAGCTTACATCAACACATATTCATTTTAAACTAACCGATAAACATCCTGTACCATATGGTACTACACCAACGTTGGGCAGCTTATTTAAACCACCACATAAAAGAATTTATTATATAACGCTTCTTGAAGAATCACAGCCGCCGGAACTTGCAGCTTTATTTAAAAATCTTTCATTTGAAGCACAGGTAGCGGTAATAGCACATGAATTGGTGCATGTTGTTCAGTTTAACTCCTGTAGCGCTGCCAATTTATTAAAAACCATGCTCATGTATCCTCTTCCTGCCTTTAAAAAGAAGCTGGAACGTGGAGCAGATACCGGTGCCATTGAACACGGGTTTGGATCGGCATTGTACTCACACGCCGTACATCTGCGCAGCATTCCCGGCTATGAAGAAAAACGGCCGGAAATAAACAAATATTACCTGAAGCCCGGCGAAATTCTGGAATTACTAGAGGGGCAAAAATAAATTTATGTATTTTTAGAAGGTATTATAACGGGCACATTAACAAGTTAGATTGAGCGCAAGGTCCGCATGGTTATCGAATACCTCGGGCTTTTAACGGGTGCCGTGCTATGTTCCCATTCCTCTCTGGCTATACCTTGCATCAGGTATAATGAACGCCTCTCTACCGTAAAAGATTTTATAGCAGAACGGGTTTGTTTTAATTTATCGTACGGACGTAATTTAAAAGTGCAATCAGACAATAAAGAAATTCCTGCAATTTTTTCGAATGGAGGCGCATCGCGGTGCCAGTTAATAACCGTACCTGTATCATATTCGGTAATTAGTAAGGTTGCAAATTTTTCGGAAAGTAAATTCAGGCGCTTTGCCACATTATTAATAAGCCAGTTAAATTCTTCCGGAATGGGTGTTCCTTTCGTGAGGCTTTTGTTATCAAAGTGGTAATCATAACCGAAACTTTTCACTTTTCTCTTTGCTTCAAAACCGTGAAAAATCATATTATTCAATGAGTGCTTCTGTATTTGAGCAATAAGTGCGCTTTCTTCCTCCACCGAAATAAAATCAGGATAATAAAAGAAACCTTCAGGTAGCTCAGGAGGTATGTCAAATAAAGAATTCAAATGTTTATTTTAATATTTCTGTTCGTTGAGAACTCTAAACTTGTCACTTCTAACTTCTCACTTCTCACTTTAAACTTCTTACTTCTTAAACCCTAATCCCTATTACCATCACATCATCCACCTGTTCTGTATCTTTTTTCCAGCTCTTAAATTGATCAGAAAGAAAATGCTGCTGTTCCTTTAAAGGCAAAGGCGCTATTTGAATTAACCATTGTTTGAATTTGGAGACCATCAGTTTTTTCCCGTCCGGACCACCAAACTGGTCGGCAAAACCGTCGGAGAATAAGAAAAATTGTTTCACTTTATTTATTGGAACATGATGTTGCTCGATAGTGATGTTTTCAATGTGAGAGCCGCCAATTGCCGTTTTGGTAGGTTTTATTTCCCGGAGAATATTGTCGTTATCAAAATAAATCAATGACCGGTTTGCTCCTGAGTAAATAATTTCCTTCTCTGTTATTAAAACCGCGGCCACATCCATGCCATCACGGTTCGATGAGCCTTTCTGATCCTGCTTTAACGCCTGACGCAATTGTGTATGTAAGCTTTCAAGTAAAAGTTTTGGGTCAACAATTTTGTTTTCGTGTGTTAACTTATTGATAATGTTAGATCCCACCATACTCATTAATGCTCCGGGTACTCCATGTCCGGTGCAGTCTGCGGCAATAATTAATTTCTGGCCCTTTAGTTCGGTAACGTAATAAAAATCGCCGCTTACAATGTCGCGGGGCTGATAAAAAACAAAAGAGTCGTTGAAAACAGATTTAAATTCTTCTTCCTGCGGTAGCATAGCCGCCTGTATGCGCTTGGCGTAGTTAATACTGTCAATAATGTCTTTATTCTTTTCTTCAATTATTTTTTTCTGCTCTGTGATCTTGTAGGTACGCTCTGTAACCTGCCTTTCAAGCATTTCGTTCTGTGAGGCAAGTAACAACTGTTTTTCTCTTTCCTGTTCGATAGACCGCGCTGAAAGTTTTTCCACTTCAATTAATTTATTTGCAAGCGAACGGTTAGTAAAAGAAATAGTATAGGCTAAAAAAATGGTGATGCTGATGGGTATACTTAAAATTCCTGTAAAAAAAATAAGAAGATAAATAATTCCAAACACCTGGTTATCGCTTGAATGCTTGCCTGCATAATAAATTCCTAATGAAGCTATTAATAAACTTAATGTAAATAAAACCAGTCCTGTTCCAATAATTTTAACTCCTTTTTTCCTGAGTTTAAAAGCAAGAATAAGAGATCTGAGCGCCTCGACCGAGCCTATAATAACCAGCAAAAGCATAAGTAATCCGTGATAGGGAAAACTGAATATAAATGAAGCGATGCAAATAAAAGCTGTTATAACAATAGCCCTATACCAACGTAGAGGCGGTAAGGAAAAAAAAGCGCGTAACATATAAGGCAGTATTGTAAAAATAAAAATTGGACTGATAATTATAAACAAACCGGTGACTTGCAAAATGGAATTTATGCAGGTGAATCGGTAAGCAAATAACCCCGCCACCAGCGTAGAAACAAACAAACAGAATAATGAGTAAAATAAGTTAGACCGATCTTTTCTATTAAAAAGAAAAATAGCGAGATGCACTAAAAATAAGGTCATAAAAAATACAAAGAACATGGTTCCGAAATTTGAATTACTTAACCGGTCACGCATTATGTCGTTAAGCGTGTCTTCAGTATTTGCAATCTCCATGCTAACGCCAAAGCTATTGTTGCCACCCGAACTATAACTCGATTCAAGCGCGTGATTAGAATAACGAATCAGTATTTCATATACACTGTCCTTTTTAAAATCATAAGAAAAAACATAGCGCTGAGTATTTATTAAAAACTCCGAATCCTCATTAGAAGAAACAGTTCCTGCGGTGGCTATTCTTTTTTTATTAATAAAGATCTCTGCCGCACCTACCATACTCAGCCTTACCGACAACCGGC
Source organism: Bacteroidota bacterium (assembly GCA_025963735.1). GTDB lineage: Bacteria > Bacteroidota > Bacteroidia > B-17B0 > Aurantibacillaceae > Aurantibacillus. The sequence continues at coordinate 25,817 of JAOQAF010000099.1, read as the reverse complement.
TGTTGGGAAAAATGGAATCAACTTTAATGATTTTTCTAAACCAGCATACTCCGGAAAAATGTTTTCTGTCTATAGAGTCTACCGGAATTTCAGAATGTTTTATTTTAACAGGCGCTGTATTTTCGAAAGTGGAATTAGGATTTTGAATGTAATAGAGTTGCCAGTTGATGAGCGTTACTTCTTTTTTTCCTAAAGATACCAAACTGGTATCCTGCCCGTTAACAAAGGTGTTGAGGCAAATACACAGAAAGAATAAATATTTTTTTAATTGCATTATGAAATAAATATACAATTAATTTTCGCGGATAAGTTTTATTACCTGATGTGCATGTTTGGTTGCAAAAATATCTTCAGGTGTTATGTGTTTTAATGATACACCTGCGTTGAAATTAATATTTGCTTTCTGGTAACAATGCTGAACGAGTGCGCTGCAGATATAGGAATTGTTTTGTGAAAAAATATTATCAGCAGCACGATCGGTTCTGGTAAATGAAAAAAGAACTCCTAAAATTTCGCGTAAAGAATATTTACCCCGGCCTGCAACAAGGTTTAAACCCTCTGAAATAACAGTACGCGTGTCATGTAACGATAAATTAAAATCAAGAATGGCAATGTTGGGATATTGTTTTTCATCAAAATATTTATCAACCCGGTTTTCCTGAACACCAAGTTTTACCTGCTTTGCATGAATTTCAAGATCACTTTCAATGACCCACCATTTAGTGTCAATTCTTTGTTCACTGAAGATAAAGGCATGACTGAAGGCGCTTTGCGCTTTGTTAACCGTTATTTTTTTCTGTGCTTTTTGAATGGTGCGATCAATAAAATGAGTTCCGCCTACAAGGCATACTGCACCGCTTTTAGCATTCGCGTTAAAAAATTCTTCATTTGTCATCCGAGTTAAATTTAAAAAAAAAGTGTTGTTGTGCCGCAATAAGATGTTGATGAAAGTTTGATTGGCTGTAACGCATAAAATATGGGTAAAAGATCATTTTAAACCTAAACAATAAATAATGTGGTTTTGCGTTAAAAGAAAAACAAAACACACACAACGTATTGCCTATGATAACAACATTTACTCCAACATTACCAGTTACCGAAACCCCAAAACAACCAGAAACTCTGGTTTCTTCAGCGCTAGCCTTGCCTTCAGAGGATATTATTAACTTCCTGTTAAACTATAGCAAAAATCTCGAAGTGAAAAAATCAGTTTATATGGCTAATATTGAGTTGATTAAAAGCTAAAGACTCTCTTTTATTAAGAAATGCACATATCTACTTCAAGGGTAGTTAGTGGAACTTAATAGTAATTTCATGCTTTTTTAGATTTTAGATTTGTTAAGTTTACAAATCTTCGTAAATCATTTTTTACTTTCCGGAAAATTCGCGTGAGAATAAAAAAAGCGGGAAAAGAGTTTTTTTCGACCTAAATGATGAAAATTTACCACCAAGAGGTAAAATAAATCAACAAAAATATTGTTGGTTGAATTTATTTCATTATCTTTGCCCTCCCGTAAAAGGAAAAATAGCTGAAACACTAATAAAATCAAGTAATACAGAGGATTTAAAATGCCTACAATATCGCAATTAGTAAGAAAAGGACGTCATAAGGCGTCTAACAAGAGCAAATCGGCCGCTTTGGACTCATGTCCACAACGCCGTGGTGTATGTACCAAAGTGTACACAACTACACCCAAAAAACCTAACTCTGCAATGCGCAAAGTAGCTAAAGTACGTTTAACCAACAAACAGGAGGTTATTGCGTACATTCCGGGCGAAGGTCACAACCTTCAGGAACACAGTATCGTGTTAGTTCGCGGTGGTCGTGTGAAGGATCTTCCGGGTGTGCGTTATCACATTGTTCGTGGTAGTTTAGATACCGCAGGTGTTGAAGGACGTAAACAACAACGTTCAAAATACGGAACTAAACGTCCGAAAGCGGGAGCTGCCGCACCAGCCAAAAAGAAGAAATAATAACAAAGAGATTATAATACAATGAGAAAAGCCAGAGCAAAAAAGCGCGTGTTATTACCGGATCCGATTTATCACGATACATTGGTAACCCGTTTTTTAAATAATTTAATGTATGACGGAAAAAAGAACACAGCATCTGTGATCTTTCACGAGGCAATTGAAGTAGTTGCCAAGCGTACCAGCGAAGACGGGTTAGAAGTGTTTAAAAAAGCACTTGCTAATGTAACTCCTCAGGTAGAGGTACGTTCACGTCGTGTGGGTGGTGCAACTTTTCAGATTCCTTCTGAAATCCGTCCTGACCGCAAAGTATCAATGGCCATGAAATGGTTAATTTCTTATTCACGCAAACGTAACGAAAAGTCAATGGCTCAGAAATTAGCCGGAGAAATTGTTGCCGCTGCTAAAGAAGAAGGTGCTGCTTTTAAAAAGAAAGAAGACGTGCACAAGATGGCAGAAGCAAATAAAGCATTTTCACACTTTAGATTTTAGAGTGTGTTAGCTTCCGCAAGGAAAGCTTTCAAACTCTTATCCCGGTGCAAACCTGGGTCAAAAAAAGAATAAAAAAAATAAACAAATGGACTTACATTACACAAGAAATATTGGGATAGCAGCCCACATTGATGCCGGAAAAACAACCTGTACAGAACGTATTTTGTATTATACAGGTGTTAATCATAAAATAGGTGAAGTACACGATGGTGCTGCAACTATGGATTGGATGGCACAAGAGCAGGAGCGTGGTATAACCATTACTTCGGCCGCTACTACTTGTTTTTGGAAGTACCGTGATAATAATTATAAGATTAATATTATTGATACGCCGGGCCACGTTGACTTTACTGTTGAGGTGAATCGTTCGTTACGTGTATTGGATGGTTTAGTGTTTTTGTTCTCTGCGGTTGACGGTGTTGAACCTCAATCTGAAACAAACTGGCGCTTAGCTGATAATTACAATGTTACCCGTATTGGTTTTGTTAATAAAATGGATCGTCAGGGTGCCGACTTCTTAAACGTTGTTAAGCAAACCCGCGAAATATTAGGTGGAAACGCCGTTCCTCTTCAATTACCAATTGGTTCTGAAGAAAACTTTATTGGTGTGGTTGATTTAATCAATTTCCGCGGTATCGTTTGGAATGAAGAAGATAAAGGAATGACTTTTAAAGAAGTTCCTATCCCTGCTGATATGCTTGAAGAAGCTACAGAGTGGAGAGAAAAAATGCTGGAAGCAGTTTCTGATTTTGATGATAATATCATGCAGAAATTTTTTGATGCTCCTGAAACAATCACTGAAAGAGAAGTATTGGACGCATTACGTAAAGCGTGTGTGGCTAATAAAATTGTTCCAATGGTATGCGGAAGCGCCTTTAAAAACAAAGGTGTTCAAACCATGCTTGACCTTGTAATGGAATTAATGCCTTCTCCTTTGGATAAAGAAGTTACAAAAGGTACTAACCCTGATACCGGCGAAGAAGTTAGCCGTAAGCCTGATGTTAAAGAACCGTTCACTGCCCTTGCATTTAAAATAGCAACCGATCCTTTCGTAGGTCGTTTGTGTTTTTTCCGTGCCTATTCAGGACGTTTGGATGCAGGATCTTATGTTCTTAATACCCGTTCAGGAAATAAAGAACGTATTTCACGTATTTTCCAGATGCATGCCAATAAGCAAAATCCTGTTGAGTTTATCGAAGCAGGTGATATTGGTGCAGCAGTTGGATTTAAAGATATCCGCACAGGAGATACTTTATGCGATGAAAAGCATCCTATCGTATTAGAAGCAATGAATTTCCCTGAGCCGGTGATTGCTATTGCCATTGAGCCAAAAACTCAGGGTGATTTAGATCGCTTAGGTGTGGGCTTAAATAAATTAGCTGAAGAAGATCCAACTTTCCGTGTTAAAACGGACGAAGATAGTGGTCAAACCATTATCTCAGGTATGGGAGAGCTTCACTTAGAAATTATTGTTGACCGTTTAAAGCGTGAGTTTAAAGTAGAAGTTAACCAGGGCTCACCTCAGGTTGCGTACAAAGAGGCGGTTACTACAACTGTTGATCACCGCGAGGTTTACAAAAAACAAACGGGTGGTCGCGGTAAATTTGCCGATATCCGTTTCTCTGTTGGTCCTTTAGATGCTGATTACGATATTACAAAAGGTGAGCTTCAGTTTGAAAATGAGATTACAGGCGGTAATATTCCACGTGAATTTATTCCTGCGATTGAAAAAGGCTTTAAAGCTTCATTAAATAATGGTGTGTTAGCCGGATATCCTTTAGTTGGATTGAAAGTAACATTGAATGATGGTTCATTCCACGCGGTTGACTCGGATGCTTTATCTTTTGAGATTTGTGCCCGTACTGCCTTCCGTGAAGCTTTACCAAAATGTAAGCCGGTATTATTAGAACCTATCATGAAAGTGGAAGTTCTTTGTCCGGAGCAAAACATGGGTGATGTTGTTGGTGACTTAAACCGTCGTCGTGGGCAAATTGAAGGTATGGATTCAAGAGGAGTTTCTCAGGTAATCAAAGCTAAAGTTCCACTTTCTGAAATGTTTGGTTATGTAACTCAGTTACGTACTCTTACTTCAGGCCGCGCAACTTCAACTATGGAATTCAGCCATTACAACGAAGCACCGAACAACGTTGCAGCTGATGTAATTGCAAAAGCTAAAGGTAAGAAAGCCGAAAAAGTATAATTAATATAACAAACCAAAATACGTTCTTTTTAATATGAGCCAAAGAATCAGAATAAAACTAAAATCATACGATTTTAACTTGGTTGACAAATCAGCAGAGAAAATCGTAAAAACTGTAAAAGCTACAGGTGCAGTGGTTAATGGTCCAATTCCATTACCTACTAACAAAAGAATTTTTACAGTATTAAAGTCCCCGCACGTTAATAAAAAAGCGCGTGATCAGTTTCAATTGTGTTCTTACAAGCGCTTGCTTGATATCTACAGTTCATCATCAAAAACTGTTGATGCTTTAATGAAGCTTGAATTGCCTAGCGGTGTTGAAGTAGAAATTAAAGTTTAGCGTAGGCCCTCGTTGGAGGAGACGCCGAATAACAAAAAATAAAATAAAAATCAATAAATAAATAAACAAATGTCTGGATTAATTGGTAAAAAAATAGGAATGACCAGCTTCTTCGATGCCAATGGCAAATATTTGCCATGCACAGTTATTGAAGCAGGTCCTTGCGTGGTTACGCAAGTAAAAACCAATGAAAGCGACGGGTACACTGCACTTCAGTTGTCTTTTGACGAGAAAAAAGAAAAAAACACGTCATCTGCAATGAAAGGACACTTTGGTTTGGCAAAAACAACGCCAAAGCGTAAAGTGGTAGAATTCCGTCATTTTGAAGAAGCGAAAAACTTAGGAGATGTAGTAACAGTTGATCTGTTTGCCGAAGGTGATTTTGTGGATGTAATTGGAACAAGTAAAGGTAAGGGTTTCCAGGGTGTTGTAAAGCGTTATGGCTTTGCGGGTGTTGGACACGCTAACAAATCTCACGGTCAGCACGATCGCGAAAGAGCTCCTGGTTCATTGGGTGCGTCTTCCGATCCTTCACGTGTAATGCCTGGTATGCGCATGGGCGGAAGAATGGGTGGTAATCGTAAGAAGATTCAAAACCTGCAAGTAGTAAAAATCATGGCCGATAAGAATTTACTTCTTATTAAAGGTTCCATTCCTGGAGCTAAAGGGTCTTACGTTTTAATTGAGAAGTAATCATGCAAGTAGAAATATTAAACATAAGTGGTAAAAAAACAACAAAGAAAGTTGACTTAAATGACGCAATTTTCAATGTTGAACCAAATGATCATTGTATTTATCTTGATGTTAAACAGCATTTAGCTAACCAACGTCAGGGTACTCACAAATCTAAAGAACGCGCTGAAATTTCACGCACCACTAAGAAATTAAAACGTCAAAAAGGTACTGGTGGAGCCCGTGCGGGTTCAATGAAATCTCCTTTATTTATTGGTGGAGGTCGCGCTTTTGGTCCAAGACCACGTGATTATTCATTCAAATTGAATAAGAAGGTAAAAGCATTAGCACGTATTTCAGCATTAACTTATAAGGCTAAAGAAAACGCAATTATGGTGTTAGAAGATTTCAATTTTGAAGCTCCTAAAACTAAAAATTATGTTGACCTTATTAAGAATCTTAATTTGTCTGATAAAAAAACACTTTTAGTGTTAGGCACTGCAAATAAAAACGTTTATTTGTCGTCCCGTAACATCCACGGTGCAAAGGTTATTAATGCTTCTGATTTGAATACCTATGATATTCTTCACGCAGAAAATTTAATCCTTGCTGAAAGTTCGGTTAAAGTAATTGAAACAATTTTAAATAAGTAAGATGGAAATTTTAATTAAGCCTATCATTACAGAGAAAATGACCTCTCAAAGCGAAAAAATGAATCGCTATGGCTTTGTAGTGGCAAAAACGGCTAATAAGTTAGAGATAAAAGCAGCCATTGAAAAAATGTATGGTGTGAAGGTTGACTCTGTTAACACTCAACAATATGTTGGAAAAGTTAAAACACGTAATACAACGCGTGGTGTAGCTGTTGGTCGCGTTAATCGCGGAAAAAAAGCCATAGTAACCTTAAAGCAGGGTGAAATGATTGATTTTTACGCTAGTGTTTAATTAAGTAAAAAGAATTAAGAAATGGGATTAAAAAAATATAGGCCATTAACTCCGAGTTTAAGATACAAGTTATCTGCGGATTTTGCTGAGATTACTACAGACAAGCCTGAGAAAAGTTTAGTTAAACCAACTAAAAGATCCGGTGGTCGTAACGATACCGGTAAGATGACCATTCGCTACATTGGTGGCGGGCACAAAAAAGCATACCGTGTTATCGACTTCAAACGCGATAAAGACGGGATCGAAGGAACTGTTGCTACAGTTGAGTACGATCCAAACCGTTCTGCACGTATCGCTCTTATTGTTTATAAAGATGGTGAAAAACGTTACATCATTGCACCAAACGGTATTACCGTAGGTACAAAAGTAATGTCAGGTAAAGGTGCGGCTCCTGAAATCGGAAACACTTTACTTTTATCTGAAGTTCCTTTAGGAACCATCATTCATAATATTGAATTACGTCCGGGACAAGGTGCAGCTCTGGCGCGCAGCGCAGGTGCCTACGCACAACTTTCTGCCCGCGATGGTAAATATGCAATTTTAAAAATGCCTTCAGGTGAGGTGCGTATGATCCTTATCACTTGTAAAGCTACAATTGGTTCGGTTTCAAACCCTGATCACAACCAGGAAGTACATGGTAAAGCCGGTCGCCGCCGTTGGTTAGGTCGTCGTCCACGTAACAGACCAGTTGCGATGAATCCTGTAGATCATCCAATGGGTGGTGGTGAAGGACGTGCTTCAGGTGGTCACCCGCGCTCACGCAAAGGTTTACCGGCTAAAGGCTTCAAAACCCGTTACAAGTCAAAAGCTTCTAACAAACACATCATCGAAAGAAGAAAAAAATAATTATTAACGTTTAATGGCCGCCTGTCACTCTGAGCGAAGTTGAAGAGGGCAGGGAGGTTACAAAACCAAAAACAAAATAAATGCCAAGATCACTCAAAAAAGGCCCCTTTATCGACCATAACCTGGCCGACAAAGTTGAAAAAATGAACGCCGGCAACAAAAAGTCGGCAATTAAGACCTGGGCGCGTCGTTCAACTATTCCACCTGAATTTGTAGGGCACACGTTTGCTGTACACAACGGTGCTAAATTCATTCCGGTTTATGTAACCGAGAACATGGTAGGTCATAAACTGGGAGAGTTTTCGCCAACCCGCGTATTTAAAGGTCACGCAGGCCATAATAAAAAATAATTGAAGCCATGGGAAAAAGAAAAAGATTAATTGCTGAAAAACGCAAGGAAGAAAATAAAAGCACCTACTTCGCTAAATTAAATAATTGTCCTACTTCACCGCGTAAAATGCGTCAGGTAGCTGATTTAGTAAGAGGTTTGGATGTATACAAAGCTTTAAACATATTGAAGTTTAATACCCGCGAGGCTTCTGGCCGGTTAGAAAAACTATTAAAGTCTGCTATTGCTAATTTTGAACAAAAAAGCAATACACGTGCTGAAGAAGGAACTTTATTTGTAAAAGAAGTGATGGTTGACAGCGCTTTAATGGCTAAACGTTTACGTACCGCGCCTCAGGGCCGTGGATACAGGATCAGAAAGCGTTCTAACCACGTAACTTTAGTTTTAGATACAAAAAATATTAAATAAGAAATGGGACAAAAAGTAAATCCAATAGGTATTAGATTAGGTATCATCAAAGGATGGGATTCTAACTGGTATGGCGGCAACGACTATTCAGAGAAATTAGTTGAAGACGAAAAAATCCGTAACTACTTAAAAGCGCGTTTAGCAAAAGGTAGCATTTCTAAAATTGTTATTGAAAGAACTTTGAAGTTAATCACTGTTACTATCAATACTGCCCGTCCGGGTATTATTATCGGAAAAGGTGGTAAAGAGGTTGACAAATTAAAGGAAGAGTTAAAAAAATTAACCAAGAAAGAAGTTCAGATCAACATCTTTGAAATTAAACGTCCGGAACTTGATGCCCGTTTAGTGGCTGATAGCATCGCCCGTCAGATCGAAGGTCGTATTTCTTTCCGTCGTGCAGCAAAAATGTCTATGGCTTCAACCATGCGTATGGGTGCTGAAGGAATTAAAATTAAAGTGAGTGGCCGTTTAGGTGGCGCCGAAATGGCACGTACCGAAGGTTACAAAGAAGGAAGAACTCCTTTACATACTTTACGCGCAGATATTGATTACGCTATCGCAGAAGCACACACTTCATACGGTCGTATCGGTATCAAAGTTTGGATTTGTCGCGGAGAAGTTTTTGGTCCACGTGATCTTAGTCCTAACGGAGCTGCTCAGGCAAGAGAGAAAAAGAGCGGTAACGATAATAACAACCGTAACGACAGAAACGATCGTGGTGATAAGCCAAGGTTCGGTGGTGGTGGTGGTGCCGGTAAGAAAAGAACTCCCGGAACTAAGAGAGAAGATAAATAATTTAGAATTATAAAAAATATAAGGTCATGTTACAACCTAAAAGAACAAAATTTAGAAAATCGCAAAAAATGAAGATCAAGGGCAACGCTAAGCGTGGTCATGAACTGGCCTTTGGCTCATTTGGAATAAAAGCGATGGCAGAATCGCGTATGACCTCGCGTCAGATCGAAGCCGCCCGTATTGCTATTACACGTTTCATGAAACGTGAAGGTCAGGTGTGGATCCGTATTTTCCCTGACCGCCCGGTAACTTCCAAGCCTGCAGAGGTTAGGATGGGTAAAGGTAAAGGTGCCCCAGAGTATTGGATGGCAGCCGTTAAACCAGGCCGTATTTTGTTTGAAGCTGAAGGTGTTCCTTTAGCTGTGGCAAAAGAAGCGTTACGTTTAGCCGCACAAAAATTACCAATTGTTACAAAATTTATAGTTCGCAGGGACTATGTAGAAGCTGAAGCTGTTAAGTAATTAGCAGTTAGTAAAATAATCCAAGTTTGATTGAACCGTTACTTTAATTAAATAAGGGCAAAACAAAAACAAAACTACGCAAAACAAAAGCCACGGCGATTTGATTGTGAAGTTTAAAAAAGACACGAAAAATGAAAAACAAAGAAATAGTAGGTTTATCTGTTCAGGAGTTAAATGACAAGATAAAAGAAGAAAAAGCAAGTTTAAACAAATTAACTTTAAATCATGCAGTTTCTCCGGTGGAAAACCCAGCTAAGATCCGCGCAGATCGCAGAAACATTGCCCGTTTAAACACCGAAGTTAACAAACGTAACAAAGCAGCAAAATAATTGCTTTAAAATCATCATGGAAAACATTGAAAGAAATTTAAGAAAAGAAAAAGTTGGTGTTGTAACCAGCAACAAAATGGATAAAAGCATTGTAGTTGCAGTTATGCGTAAAGTAAAACACCCGAAATACGGTAAATTCGTTAATAAAACAAGTACCTTCGTAGCTCACGATGAGAAGAACGAATGCAGCATTGGTGATACCGTTCGTATTATGGAAACCCGCCCGTTAAGCAAAACTAAAAACTGGCGCCTGGTAGCAGTAGTTGAAAAGGTTAAATAATTAATTGTTAATCGTAAAAAAATTATAACATGGTACAAAATGAATCAAGATTAACAGTAGCAGATAACAGCGGTGCTAAAGAAGTACTTGTTATCCGTGTGCTAGGTGGAACCAAAAAACGTTATGCCTCAATAGGGGATAAGGTTGTGGTTACAGTTAAACACGCTCTGCCTAGTGGTAACGTTAAAAAAGGAACCGTTAGTAAAGCAGTAATTGTTAGAACCAAAAAAGAAATCAGCCGTCCTGACGGATCTTATATCCGTTTTGATGATAACGCTGTTGTTTTATTAAACGCTACCGATGAGATGCGCGGAACACGTATCTTTGGCCCGGTTGCCCGCGAATTACGCGACAGGCAGTTCATGAAAATCATTTCATTAGCGCCGGAAGTACTATAACCAAAAGAAATTAAAAGTCATGTCAAAAATAAAATTAAAAAAAGGCGATACCGTAAAGGTGATCTCTGGTGAAGCCAGAGGATCTCAGGGAAAGATCGTTTCAATAGATACCAAAAAAATGCGTGCCATTGTTGAAGGTGTTAATATGCTTAGCAAAAGCGAAAAGCCAAGCGCTAAGAACACCAACGGCGGTATCGTTAAAAAAGAAGGATCTATCCACATCTCTAACTTAATGTTTTTAGAAGGTGGTAAAACAGTTCGTTTAGGAAAAAAATTGGATGAGAAAACGGGTAAATCAATCCGTATCTCCCGTAAAACTAAGGAGGCAGTTAAATAATAATGGAAACAACCTATCAACCTCGTTTAAAAGGTAAATACAGGGACGAAATCGTTCAAAACTTAAAGAAACAATTCGAATACACAAGTGTAATGCAGGTTCCAAAACTGGAAAAAATCTGTATCAACCAGGGTATCGGCGAAGCTGTGTCTGACAAAAAAATGATTGAGTCGGCAGTAAAAGAAATGACCACTATTACCGGTCAGAAGGCTGTACCAACGTATTCAACAAAAGATATCTCTAATTTTAAATTACGTAAAGGCGTGGCCATTGGTGTACGTGTTACTTTGCGCGGAGATAAAATGTATGAATTTTTAGATCGCTTAATAGCAGCGGCTTTACCACGTATCCGTGATTTTAAAGGCGTTAATGACAAAGGATTTGACGGACGCGGTAATTACACTTTAGGTGTAACCGAGCAAATCATTTTTCCTGAAATTGATATTGATAAAGTAAGCAAAATCCAGGGTATGGATATTACGTTTGTAACGTCTGCAGCATCCGATAAAGAAGCACACGCGTTATTAACTGAATTTGGAATTCCTTTTAAAAAGAAAGAAAAATAGAACATGGCAAAAGAATCAATGAAGGCCCGCGAGGTCAAACGTCAGAAATTAGTTGATAAATACGCGGCAAAACGCGAAGAGCTTAAAAAAGCCGGTGACTGGGATGCTTTACAAAAACTTCCACGTAACTCTTCAAAAGTTCGTTTACGTAACCGTTGCAAATTAACCGGAAGACCACGTGGGTACATGAGTACCTTCGGAGTTAGCCGTAATGTTTTTCGCGACATGGCTCTTTTCGGATTAATTCCGGGAATTACGAAAGCAAGCTGGTAAATATCTGCTGATGTGCCGGTAACGATCGGTATTGAAAGAAGATAAAATAAATTAGGTGAGTTGGGGAAATATATGTATATTTGCCCCCTCAAAAAAAAATAAATAATTGTTTCATATAATTATTCCGTTTTTTCGGGATAACATATAAACTTAAAAACATGACAGATACAGTATCAGATTATTTAACTCGTGTAAGAAACGCGATTAAAGCCAACCACAGAATCGTAGAAGTTCCTGCTTCTAATCTTAAAAAAGAGATCACCAAGATCCTTTTCGAAAAAGGTTACATTTTAAACTATAAGTTTGAAGCAACCGAAAACAAACAAGGTTCAATTAAAATTGCCTTAAAGTATCATCCAGTAACAAAACTTCCGGCCATCCGTACATTAGAGCGTGTGTCGAGCCCTGGTTTACGTAAGTATTCAGGAGCAACCACAATGCCACGTGTTTTAAATGGTTTAGGTATTGCCATCGTTTCAACTTCAAAAGGTGTTATTACCGATAAAGAAGCAAAGAAATTAAATGTTGGTGGCGAGGTTTTATGTTATATTTCATAATAATAGAGGAGGAAAATTAACATGTCACGTATAGGAAAATCCCCAATAACAGTACCATCGGGTGTTGATGTTAACATTAACAACGGATTAGTTACCGTAAAAGGCACTAAAGGTACATTAACTCAAAAGGTTGATCAAGATATAACAGTAGCCATGGAAGACGGACACGTTGTCCTTACCCGTCCTACTGATCAAAAGCGTCACCGCGCGCTTCACGGTTTATACCGTTCACTTATTGCCAACATGGTAAAAGGTGTTAGCGAAGGATATAAAACCGAACAAGAGCTTGTAGGTGTGGGTTACCGCGCTACAAACAAAGGCCAGATGTTAGAGCTATCTTTAGGATACTCTCACAATATCTCTTTTGAATTACCAAAGGAAATTAAAGTTACTACTACAGCAGAAAAAGGACAAAATCCCAAGATCATCATGGAATGTGCCGATAAACAGCTGATAGGAATGGTTGCCGCAAAAATACGCAGCTTACGTAAGCCTGAACCATACAAAGGAAAAGGTATCAAATTTACCGGCGAACAATTAAGAAGAAAAGCAGGTAAATCGGCAGCTAAGAAATAATTCAATAAATTGTAAATCATCTTAAAAAATTAAAAGATGGCACTGAATAAGCAAGAAAGAAGAAATAAGATAAAATTTAAACTTCGTAAGACCATTAAAGGTACTACCGAAAGTCCGAGATTAAGTGTTTACCGAAGTAACTCTGAGATCTACGCTCAATTGGTTGACGACAGCACTAAAAAAACTTTGTTGGCAGTTGGTTCTTCCGAGAAATCTCTTAAAGGAGCAAAGGTTACCAAAATTGAAAAAGCAAAGCAGGTTGGAAAGCTTATAGCTGAAAAAGCTCTTGCAAATGGGATCTCTTCAGTAGTATTTGACCGTAATGGTTTCTTATATCATGGAAGAATTAAATCGTTGGCTGAAGGTGCCCGCGAAGGTGGTTTAAAATTCTAAAAAATATTTAAAATGTCTAAAGAAGTAGTAAAACGCGTTAAATCAAGCGACATTGAATTAAAAGATAAATTAGTTGCCATCCAGCGTGTAACTAAGGTTACCAAAGGTGGTCGTCACTTTAGTTTTGCAGCCATTGTTGTGGTTGGAAATGAAAAAGGTGTTATCGGGCAGGGCCTTGGTAAAGCTAATGAAGTAACTGATGCCATTACAAAAGGTATTGAAGACGCTAAAAAGAGCCTGGTAAAGGTTCCGGTACTTAACGGTACGGTTCCTCATGCTCAGGAAGGCAAGTTTGGCGGAGCACGTGTGTTCTTAAAACCTGCCGCTCACGGTACTGGTGTTATTGCGGGTGGTGCGATGCGCGCAGTGTTAGAGAGCGTTGGTGTTACAGACGTACTGGCTAAATCAAAAGGCTCAAGTAATCCTCATAACGTGGTAAAAGCAACTTTAGACGCGTTAATGAAAATGCGCGATCCTATTACAATTGCTCAGCAACGCGGTATTAAGTTAGACAGAGTATTTAACGGTTAATAATTTAATCATGGGAAAAGTAAAAATAACTTTAGTTAAAGGTACCTCAAAGCGCAGCCCTGCTCAAAGAGCAACGTTAACCGCTTTAGGATTTAAAAAAACGTATCAAACTGTTGAAAAGGAATCAAATCCTGCAATCGATGGAATGATCAGCAAAGTAGCACATTTATTAAAAATTGAAAAAGCTAATTAAAATGAAATAGCCGCAAGGCTGTTACATGACAATTAAAAAAAAATAAAACATACTCATGAAATTAAGTGGATTAACACCTGCGAAAGGTTCTGTAAAAACAAATTTCCGTCGCGGTCGCGGACAAGGTTCTGGTGGTGGCGGTACAGCTACCCGTGGTCATAAGGGTGCCCAGTCTCGTTCTGGTTATTCTTCCAAGCGTGGTTTTGAAGGTGGTCAAATGCCTTTACAACGTCGTTTACCAAAATTCGGTTTCAAAAACTTTAACCGTGTTGAACACCGCGGAATTAATTTAGATACTATTCAAACCTTACTTGATAATACTAAAATTACCGATATTACATTAGACGTGTTAATTGAAAATGGATTAGCTCACAAGAACGACATGGTAAAAATCATGGGTCGCGGTGAGTTAAAATCAAAAGTTAACATTAAAATTCATGCCTTCACTGCAACTGCTAAAAAAGCAATTGAAGCCAATGGCGGATCAGTTACTCTTTTAGAGATGGCCGATTTAAATGAAATAAGAAATAAATAAAGAAGACAGACCCCCAGGAAACTCCTTTGGTGACTTTTACCCGAATAAAAAAACAAAATAGATACTGCTTATGAAGCGTTTTTTCGATACACTTCGCAATATATGGACCATTGAAGAACTAAGACAGCGTATTTTGGTTACGCTTGGTTTGGTTCTGATATATCGTTTAGGTTCTTACGTTGTTCTTCCGGGAATTAACGTAGATGCCCTTAACGAGGCCCGTAACTCTAACGACGCGAGTGGAATTGTTGGTTTAATTAATATGTTCGCAGGTGGTGCATTTTTACGTGCTTCTATCTTCGGGCTAGGAATTATGCCTTACATTACTGCATCCATCATCATTCAGTTATTGGGTATGGCGGTTCCTTATTTTCAAAAAATGCAAAGAGAAGGGGAGAGCGGACGTAAAAAAATTAACCAGTATACAAGGTTTCTTACCATTGGTGTTACCGCCGTTCAGGCTCCGGGTTATATTGCTTCCATTAAATCAACTGCTCCGGGCGCCTTTACAGATCTTTCAACCATCTGGTGGGTACAATCCATTTTCATTCTTGTAACAGGTACCATGTTTGTTATGTGGTTGGGCGAAAGGATCACCGATAAAGGTTTAGGTAATGGTATTTCTTTAATCATTATGATTGGTATCATTTCACGTTTACCTTTCGCGTTCTTATCTGAAATAAAATCAAGAACTACTGGTAACGGAGGTTTAATCATCTTCTTAATTGAAATCGTTATTTTATTACTTGTTATTGTTGGAAGTATCTTACTTGTTCAGGGAACACGACGGATACCTGTTCAGTTCGCGAAAAAAATAATCGGTAATAAACAATACGGCGGTGTTCGTCAGTATATTCCTTTAAAAGTTAATGCGGCTGGTGTAATGCCAATCATCTTCGCACAAGCTATCATGTTTATTCCCGCAGCTATTCAGGGATTTACTTCAGGTACCGGTGGCGGTGTATTCTCTGAAAGATATGGTTTCTGGTACAATCTGATATTTGCAACGCTTATTATTCTTTTCACTTATTTTTATACTGCGATCATGGTTAATCCTAACCAGCTGGCAGACGATATGAAACGTAATGGTGGTTTTATTCCCGGTGTTAAGCCTGGGAAAAAAACAGCGGAATTTATTGATCAGGTGATGAGCAGAATTACACTGCCCGGATCTTTATTCCTGGCAGCAGTGGCTATTATGCCGGCTTTTGCTCAAAAGCTTGGTATCAACAGCGCCTTCGCCGACTTTTATGGCGGAACATCCTTATTAATTCTTGTAGGTGTGGTTTTAGATACTTTACAGCAAATTGAAACATACTTGTTAAACCGCCATTACGATGGTTTAATGAAGTCTGGAAGAATAAAAGGACGCGGTGCTAATGCAATGATGGTTCAACAAGGTTAATTCAATAGATGGCGAAACAATCGAATATTGAAATTGACGGGACAATTATTGAAGCATTAAGTAATGCGATGTTCAGGGTAGAGTTAGAAAATGGGCACGTGGTTACAGCGCACATTTCGGGAAAAATGAGGATGCATTATATCAAGATCTTGCCTGGCGACAAAGTAAGATTGGAAATGAGTCCTTATGATCTTTCAAAGGCAAGAATTTCGTTCAGGTACAAATAATAGGTAAAATTAGATTTTAGAATATATTAGAATTTAGAGAAAACATGAAAGTTAGAGCATCTATCAAAAAAAGAAGCACAGAGTGCAAAATAGTTCGCCGCAAGGGGAAATTATACGTAATAAACAAAAAAAACCCAAAATTTAAACAAAGACAGAAGTAATTTCTATCTTTACAAACCTTTTTAAAAAATAAAAGAAGATGGCACGTATAGCCGGTATTGATTTACCAAAAAATAAGAGAGGCGTTATAGGGTTAACCTATATTTATGGTATTGGTCCAAGCAGAGCTGCTAAAATATTAACAGAAGCAGGTATTCATCATGATAAAAAAGTGAGTGAATGGAGTGACGATGAGCAAAACGCTATTCGTAACCACATTAACCAGGGTTTTAAAGTGGAAGGTGCGCTTCGTTCCGAAGTTCAGCTGAACATTAAGCGTTTAACTGACATCAACAGTTACCGTGGAAGCCGTCATCGTAATGGTTTACCTGTTCGCGGACAACGTTCGAAAACTAACGCACGTACCCGTAAAGGACGTCGTAAGACCATTGCCAACAAAAAGATGGCTGCTAAATAATAATTAACAAGTTCAAGTATATAATTTAAAATGGCAAAACAACAACAAACAGCTGCCGCCGCTAAAACTGCATCACGCAAACGCACGGTAAAGGTTGAGGCGAGTGGAGAAGCTCATATCAATGCTACATTTAACAACATCATTATTTCGTTAACGAATAATGCAGGACAGGTAATATCCTGGAGTAGTGCCGGTAAAATGGGCTTCAGAGGTTCTAAAAAGAACACTCCTTATGCAGCTCAAATGGCCGCACAGGATTGTGGAAAAGTAGCTCATGAGGCAGGTTTACGTAAAGTAAAAGTTTATGTAAAAGGACCAGGTGCAGGACGCGAAAGTGCTATCAGAACATTAGCAGCTTCAGGTATTGAAGTAGCTGAGATTATGGATATCACTCCAATTCCTCACAACGGCTGTCGCCCTCCAAAGCGTCGCCGCGTATAATAGTAATTAACAAAAGCCACCCTTCCGCTCTGAAAGGATAGGAAAACGAAAGGGTAGGAGTTGCTGATCTATAGGATCTTCAACTTAAATAATAAACCCGGTCAAAGCAGATTAAAATCGCTTCGGCCACATTAAAAAACAATTATTTAAAATGGCAAGGTACACAGGCCCCAAATCAAAAATCGCCCGTAAATTCAAGGAACCAATCTTTGGTCCTGATAAGGCATTAGAAAAAAAGAATTACCCTCCGGGGCAACACGGTTTATCAAAAAAACGTGCTAAACAATCTGAATATTGCATCCAGTTAATGGAAAAGCAAAAAGCAAAATACACTTATGGTATTTTAGAAAAACAGTTTGCAAGAACCTTTGATAAAGCTGCTCGTTCACATGGTATTACAGGTGAAGTTTTACTTCAGTTAATTGAAAGCCGTCTGGATAATGTAGTTTATCGTTTAGGTATTGCTCCAACCCGCAGAGCTGCGCGTCAAATCGTTTCTCATGCTCACATCAATGTAAATGGAAACGTTGTTAACATCGCATCGTATACGTTAAAGCCGGGTGATGTTGTTTCTGTTCGTGAAAAATCACAAACTTTGGAAGTAATTGCAGCTTCGGTTTCAGCAGCGGCGAATAAACACGCGTGGTTAGAGTTCGACAGAACTTCAATGAGCGGTAAATTTATCAGTCGCCCTGAGCGTTCACAGATTCCTGAGAATATCAAGGAACAGCTGATCGTCGAGTTGTACTCTAAATAATAATCAATTAAAAATTATATAAGCTAACAATATGGCAATATTAAATTTCGTAAAACCCGATAAAGTTGTAATGATCAACTCTACTGAAACCACTGGTCAGTTTGAGTTCAGACCACTTGAGCCGGGTTTTGGTATAACAATTGGCAATTCTCTGCGTCGTATCTTGTTATCGTCGTTAGAAGGATATGCAGTTACCAGCGTTAGAATAGAAGGAGTTGATCACGAGTTTTCTACCGTAAAAGGTGTGGTTGAAGATGTAACAGAAATAGTACTTAACTTAAAACAAGTTCGCTTTAAAAAGCAATTGGATAACCACGATAACGAAAAAGTTACCGTACACTTCGCTGGAAGCGATAAGTTTACTGCAGGAGATATTGGTAAGTATTGCAATGGTTTTCAAATCTTAAATCCTGATTTAGTTATTTTCAATTGCGATTCTTCAGTTCGTTTAAAAATGGAGTTATCCATTGAGCGTGGCCGTGGTTACGTTCCTTCAGAGGAAAACAAAACTAACAGCGCTCCAAACGGAACAATCTTTATTGATTCGATTTACACGCCAATTAAAAACGTAAAATATACCATCGAAAACTATCGTGTTGAGCAAAAAACCGATTACGAGCGTTTGATCATGGATATTATTACTGATGGTTCAATCCATCCGAAAGAAGCGTTGAAAGAAGCTGCTAAAATTCTTATTTTCCACTTCATGTTATTCTCTGATGAAAAGATCACTCTTGACACTGAAGAAAAACGTAACGAAGAGGAATTTGATGAAACAAGTCTTCACATGCGTCAATTATTAAAGACTAAGTTAGTGGATATGGATCTTTCAGTTCGCGCGTTAAATTGCTTAAAAGCAGCCGACGTTGAAACTTTAGGAGAACTTGTATCCTTTAACAAGAATGACCTTTTAAAATTCCGCAACTTTGGTAAAAAATCTTTAACGGAGTTGGAAGACCTGGTTCAGGCTAAAGGTTTACAGTTTGGAATGAATGTATTAAAGTACAAATTAGATAAAGATTAATAACAAATTAGATTTTAGAAGTTTGATTTCAGATTGAAAATCTTAAATCCCAAATCTTAAATCTTAAATCATAAAAAATGAGACACGGAGATAAAATAAATAATTTAGGTAGAAAAACCGCTCACCGCCACGCTTTGTTAATGAACCTTGCTTGCGCACTGATTGAAAACAAGCGTATTTTTACTACTCTTGCTAAAGCTAAGGCTTTACGTACCTATGTTGAGCCTATCATTACCAAAAGTAAGGATGACAGCACGCACAGCCGTCGTATGGTTTTTAGTTACCTTAAAAATAAAGAAGCAGTTAGCTCTTTGTTTAAAGATGTTGCCGGTAAAGTTGCCGACCGTAAAGGTGGTTACACCCGCATTATTAAAACAGGTAACCGTCAAGGTGATGCAGCTGAAATGGCCATGATTGAACTGGTTGATTTTAACGAGATCTATAGCAACAAAAAAGGCACTGAAACAGCTTCAGCCAAGAAAACTACTCGTCGTAGCCGCGCAAAAGGTCCTGCTAAGAAAGCAACTGATAAAAAAACTACCGAAGATAAATCATCTTCAACAGAAGAAGAGAAATCGGCTGAATAATTCTTATCAAATAATAAATTTAAAAAGGCTGTCTTTAATAGGCGGCCTTTTTTTTTGTTTATTCTATTGTTTGAAATAAGTGTTAACTAAGCTTTCACTACTTAGATGATCTATTAGCGGATGTTTTTGCTAATCTAGGTTTCTCGCTGCACAGAAATTATTGCGATGCGCAGAACGGTGTGCAGTAAGTCATTGTTCAGAAGATAGTCTTATTAAATTATTCAACTATAACTTTTCCTGTCTTTAAGATATTATTTTTGTCCAGTATTTGGTATAAATAAATACCGGAAGTAATATTTAAATCAACATTTGTTTGCACCGAATTAATCGAAACTTGTTTCATTACTTGTCCAAAAGCATTTAAAAGATTTAAACTTAAATTATTATTTCCTAATAAAAAATCGGATACTTCAATTGTAAGTTTATCTGACACGGGATTTGGATACATAGAAACCGACACTTCCAGGTACTTATTATCTTTTACCCCTGTTATGGCAGTGGCATTTGTTAAGTACAAAGTGTTACTGCTATTGTTATAAGCTAAAATGCTCATTAAAGGGTTTAATATATACCATTGATAGTCAACCGATCCATTGCCATAATCTTCTTTTACCCTAACAACATTTGAATAGGTGGATGCAGGTGTAATCAAAGTTCCGTACCCATCATAGGTTATTGTTACACTGTTTACAGTTCCACCTACTTTTTGCCATGTGTCGGGTTGGCTATCAGTATAGTTAAAAGGGAATTTTAAAACTGTGCGCGGGTTGGGTGTAAAATCATTTCCTGAGCCAGGAGAAGAAATTGAATAAGCTAACACTTCCATTTTTGTTGACGTTGCATCAAAATAACTATACATCCCAGACAAGCTATAGGCATAGTTAGCCATGGGGAAAGACGCTGAATAAGTGGAAGCAGAGGGATTAATAGTGGTCAGAGTTCCAATTGGGCTAAAGGTTATTGCGCTAAAGTTCCATGTTTGATTAGCTCCCGCAGCCCCGACACCGGCGGTGGCCGTACCGTAATATACAGGGGCTGTAAGTCCTGGCGTAGGAATATTGTTTCCGTTCGAAATTACCGGTTGAGCAAACATATTCATTGTAAATGCCGAAATAGCGATTAAAAATAAATTTTTCATTTTAGATGTTTTTTAATGATTTAATTCACTTATTAATTAAATTCTTTTAAAAAATAAGGTTAACAAATTAAAACTAATACATTTTATTGGTTTCCTCAAATTTGAAAAAAAATTAAAGTGGTAATAAACTACAATTGAAGGCTTGTTGTAGCACTCTTTAGTTCTTTATTCAAACCAATTGGCATTCTTTAAAAAAGGAATAAAGGTATATTTGCAAGGAATTAAAACCTAACTTAAAATAAAATGAGAAAAACTTTACTTATGGCAGCAATTGCTTGTTTGGCAATTACCTCCTGTAAAAAAGCAAGAACATGCACCTGCACGACTGCAGCCACCGATTCAAACGGAACTGCTGTCACCGGTTCTCCGGTAGTAATCCAATACAAAAAAATAAGTAAGAAAGATGCTAAAAACAATTGCATTTCTGTTACATCAACCAATACCGGTACCTATGGCGGCAGCACTTCAACATACAAAACAGATAAAAACTGTACTTTAAGTTAATTCAAATATTGAAAAAAAATTATTATTAGTTGGCCTGACTGTGGCAGTTATGTCAATCTCCTGCCGTAAAGACCGTACCTGCACATGTACTTCTACTTTAACGGAAACAAAAACACAGGGTGGCACCACCATAACATCAACCGGTTCGGCAAGCTCTTCTGATACTTACAAAAAAATAACAAAGAGCCAATCCAAATTATTAAATTGTTATAACAGAACTGAAACGTATACTAATTCCGGCGGCTCCGGCAGCAATGCTTATACAACCTCTGATGTTACGGTTTACTCCTGCAAATTAAAATAATTAAAATTCAAAATAGTGCCGGAAATATAAAGAGGCTTTGACTTTTATTACTTAAAATCAATTGATTAAGAAATATTTGGTAAATTAAAATTTACATTTATCTTTGTCCCCATATAAACAAAAACAAAATTATTATGAAAAAAATTTTATTAGTAGCAGCAGTAGCTGGTTTAACAATGGTTTCTTGTAAAAAAGACAGAACTTGTACTTGTACTAATTCATCTTCAGCTGGTGGAACTGCAACAGTTTCTACTACAACTTTGGTGAAAGTATCAAAAGCTCAGGGTAAAGCTAATTGCATTAAAACAACAAGCACTAATAACGGTGTAACTTACACTAACGACTGTAAATTAAGCTAATTTTAAAAACATGAAAAAAATATTATTAATAGCAGCGGTTGCCGGTTTGGCAATGGTTTCTTGTAAAAAGGACAGGGTTTGTACTTGTACTTCTACTTCAACCACTACATACAACGGTGTATCAACTTCTGGAACTTACACTCAAGATGTAAATCTTGTGAAAGTATCGAAGCGTACAGCTAAGTTAGCTTGTATTCATACAAAATCTACTTATTCAAATTCAAATTCAACAACTGTTGATGAAACAGATTGCAAATTGAAATAAGAGATTTGTAAATTAATTAAAAAGCCACTCCCAAAGAGTGGTTTTTTTTTGCCCATAACTTCTATTTTTTGTGAAATTAAAATGGAAATATATCTTTGCCAAAATCTTAAAATTAATTTATGAAAAAAATCTTATTAGTGGCTTCAATTGCCGGACTTTCAATGGTGTCTTGTAAAAAAGACAGAACATGTACATGCACCAATTCATCTTCTGCAGGTGGAACAGCAACAGTTTCAACAACCACTTTGGTTAAAGTAACTAAAGCACAAGGTAAAGCTAATTGTATTAAAACAACAAGCACCAGTAACGGTTATACTTATACAAACGATTGCAAATTAAGTTAATAACTAAAATGAAAAAAACATTATTAATTATTGCTATTGCCGGTTTGGCAATGACATCTTGTAAAAAAGATCGTGTTTGCACTTGTAATTTTACAGTTACGCAGTCATCGGCCGGACAAACGGTAAGTTCGAGCCAAACGGTGGAATTCACTTTGGTGAAAACTACAAAGCGCACCGCCAAGTTAGCTTGTATTCATACAAAATCTACAGATAACAACACCCCAAATTATACTGCAACTCAGGATTCAGACTGTAAATTAAAATAATCTCCTTTAACAATAAAACCGCTTCTTACAGGAGCGGTTTTTTTTATTTCCAGATTTTTCCCTTAAGTATAACACTGTCTATCAAATCGCTTCCAAAAGCATAAGGTAAAAATCCATAGCTGTTAATTTCTTTTGTGATGATTAAACTAGCCTTTTTACCGGGAGTAATTGTTCCTAGTTCATTTTGTAATCCCATCGCGTAAGCTGTGTTAAGTGTAACAGCACTAATAGCTTCTTCAGGAGTTAATTTATACTGAATGCATGCCATGCTCATCATTAATTTCATGTTACCGCTCGGACTGCTGCCAGGGTTATAATCGCTTGCAAAGGCCACCGCTAAACCCGCATCAATCATTTTACGCGCCGGCGGAAGCTGTAAGTTTAAAAAGAAAGCGGCTCCCGGTAAAATGGTTGGCATGGTATTGCTGCTTTTTAATAAGGTGATATCCTCATCGCTGCAAAACTCCAGATGGTCCACACTAATAGAACCACTCTCCACGGCTGTTTTAATGCCGTTGTTGTGGCTTAACTGTTCGGCGTGAACCCTTGGTGTTAAACCATGGTTTTTCCCGGCTTCAAGAATGCGTTTTGTTTCATCCGCTTCAAAATATCCTTTCTCGCAAAAAACATCGATATAATCGGCTAATTTTTCTTTAGAAATAGCTGGAAGCATTTCATTAATGATTAGATCTATGTATCCTTTTTTATTCCCCTTAAATTCATTAGGAACCGCATGGGCTCCAAGAAAAGTGGCCTTCACATCTATCCAGTTTAATTCTTTTAACCTTCTGATCACCCTGAGCATTTTTAATTCGCTCTCCACATTTAACCCGTACCCGCTTTTTATTTCAACGGCAACAGTTCCCTGCGAAATAATTTCTTTCAGTCGCTGTTTTGATTGTTCAAAGAGATCATCCTCAGTAGTGTTTCGGAGTTTATCAGCTGAATTTAAAATGCCGCCGCCACGGTTAAATATTTCTTCATATGTTAAACCATTAATTCTGTCAACAAATTCCTGCTCTCTGTTACCCGCGTAAACAATGTGTGTATGACTGTCAACAAAACCGGGCATCACTATCTTTCCGCTGCAATCAATTACTTCAAGTTCTTTCCAGTCTGTTATTCCCGGAAAATCTTCCATGCTTCCGTAATCCGCAATCAGTCCGTCATCGCAGGCCAGCCATGCGTTTTCAATGCATGGCAGTTCCGACATTTCCTTACCTGAAAGTTTTTGAGGAGCGTTTTCATAAACACTCACCAATGTTTTAATGTTTTTTAAAAGGAGTTTTTGCATGAAATAATTAAAGCATGAAGATAACTAATAAACGATAAATATTATTTAATTTTGATTTCATGGCTGGCAATTCATTTGGTACTTTGTTTAAACTCACAACCTTTGGCGAAAGCCATGGTGCTGGTATTGGCGGTATAATTGATGGTTGCCCGGCGGGTTTAAAAATTGATCAGGATTTTATTCAGAGTGAACTGGCCAGGCGAAAACCCGGACAATCACATATTACTACCCAACGTAAAGAGGATGATACCCTTGAGTTTTTATCCGGAATATTTGAAGGTTTCTCTACCGGCACACCCATTGCTTTTATTGTAAGAAACGAAGACCAGAAACCAAAAGATTATTCACACTTAAAAGATAATTACCGGCCCAGTCACGCCGATTTTACTTACGATCAAAAATACGGCATACGTGATTATAGAGGTGGAGGAAGAAGCAGTGCCCGCGAAACTATTGCCAGAGTGGTTGCCGGCGCAATAGCTAAATTACTTTTAAAGGAGAAAAACATAACGGTTGAGGCTTTTGTAAAACAGGTTGGCAAAATTAAACTTCATAAAAATCACAATGAACTGGATCTTTCCAAAACAGATTCCAACATTGTCAGATGCCCTGACCAAAATATTGCAAATGACATGATCAGCCACATTGAAGAAATAAAAAAACAGGGAGATACTGTTGGCGGCATCATTCAATGCGTTATTAAAAATTCGCCTGTTGGCCTTGGTGAACCTGTATTTGATAAACTTAACGCGGCCCTGGGAAATGCCATGCTTGGCATCAATGCCGTTAAAGGTTTTGAAATTGGAAGTGGTTTTGATTGCGTTAACTATAAAGGTTCTGAATTAAATGATATTTTCTTGCCTGGTACCTCTATCGGTAATGTATCCACTCAAACAAACAACAGCGGAGGTATACAAGGCGGCATCAGCAATGGAATGCCTATATATTTTAATATAGCTTTTAAACCGGTTGCTACTATTATGCAAAAACAACAATCGGTAAACAATAAGGGAGAAGAAATTACGCTTGAAGCAAAAGGACGTCATGACCCCTGCGTATTGCCACGAGCGGTACCCATTGTTGAAAGCATGGCCGCTTTGGTAATGGCCGATTTTTTATTGTTGTCGCGGTCAAATAAATTATGAGCAGGCATGAATGTATATGCTATTCCCGGACTCGCAACCAATCATAACATTTTCCGTAATATTCATTTGAATGATCATGAACTGATTGTTTTAAAATGGCCGCCTCTTAAAAAAGAGTATTCGTTGCAGGATTACGCCGCTTGTTTCTTAGATCAGATTAAAGATACTGAACCTTTTGTATTGCTGGGATTATCTTTTGGCGGAATGCTTGCAGTTGAGCTTGGAAAGCTATGTCATCCTGAAAAAGTAATACTTATTTCAACCGCAAAAAATCGTGAAGGCTTATCCTGGTTTCTTCGTGTATTTAAATACTTGCCCTTGCATTTGATTATTCCTGAATTTTTTTTCCGGAAATTTTCTTACACCTTTCGTCGCATTATTGGCGCCTTAAACAGTGATCTGGCTCTTTTGGCGCCTATGGTAAAAGATATGCCTTTTAATTATTTTAAAAATGCCATTAAATACATTGTTAACTGGAATAATAAAGACATACCTGATAATTGCATTTTAATTCATGGTACGCATGACAGGTTATTGCGGTTTAACAAAAAGTATGTTGATCATGAAATTAAGAAAGGAACACACGCAATGATAATTAACAGGGCGGAAGAGCTCAATAAATTATTAAATTTGATTATCAATAATTAATACGCTGAGCAGAATTTTCAGATGCTTCAGTTGTTTATTTATTAATGTCTTTGTATTGCCATAAATATTTACATGCCAGTGTTCT
>JAOQAF010000207.1 GCA_025963735.1 Bacteroidota bacterium | reverse complement strand
ATTCCTCGTTCAATTTCTCAATATACAAAATTGGTTTCGCGCCCAGATCCTCTTCAACCACGTGTGCCGTAACCACAATATTTTCTGCTTCGGGAATTAGAGTGGCCGAGTTTATACTGCTAATATTATTTAAACTCAAAGATTGCTGGGTAACCTCTTTAGAAGATGCCGGGCTTTTATAAATACTAATGTCTCCGTATTCATTTATAATATGGTTGTTATTTACCACGGCAAGCGATTTTATTTTGTAATGCATATAAAATAAATCGTTTTGATTATTGGTCGCAAAGCCTTCAGTTAATTCGGAGAAAGTATTTTCATTAGGCAACTTTTTTATCCAAACGACTTTTAAATTTTTTACGTCATATAGCACTGCAGATTTTTTTGTTACGGCGCCCGGATAACTCATTGCGCCAACAACAAGAATGTTATTACCCGCGCCTTTTGAAAAAACAAACTTCAATCCAACATTCGCCTCGCCATCCATGTTGCTTAATTCAATAAAGCCCGAAGACTTACCGAGTGTATCTATTATTTTTAAATAAACAGACCGCTTAGTATTTAATACTTTTTCAAAAACAAAATATAATTTATGATTATGCTCATACCATAAATAATCCAGATTTTCATAATTAAATAATTCTGAGTTTACGCTGTCGAGCCTTAACGGGGTAAAGGCAATAATGGCGGCGTTTGGTTTGCTTCTTCGCTCAATGGTCATGTCATGCGCGGCTTTATTATAGCGCAGAACATGAAAGTAAGCGGGATGATTGTTTATTACAGCTACAACAACATTCTTTTTTTTTGCCTCGAATGTTTTGCTGAAAAGAATGGGCGACTGGCAGTGAACTGAAATGCAAAAAAAGCTCAGAAAAGCAATGATCGCATATACTTTCATAATCTTATTCTACAGTTACGCTTTTGGCTAAGTTTCTTGGCTGATCAACATTACAGCCGCGCATTACCGCGGAGTGATAAGATAATAACTGCCATGGTATAACTGAAATAAGTGGAACAAGTAATTCATCGGTTTCGGGTATTTCAATTGAAATATCAGCCATTTCCTTTACTTCCTTGTCACCGGCCGTAACTACAGCAATTATTTTTCCTTTACGCGCCTTTACTTCCTGAATATTACTTACCACCTTTTCATAGTTGGCCCCTTTAGTAGCAATTACAAAAACCGGCATGGCTTCATCAATTAAAGCGATTGGACCGTGTTTCATCTCTGCGGCTGGATAACCTTCGGCGTGGATATAGGAGATTTCCTTTAATTTTAAAGCGCCTTCAAGTGCCACCGGAAAAGAAACACCCCGCCCAAGATACAAAGCGTTATTCGTGTCTTTGTGCGCGTAGGCTATTTCTTTAATCTGATCATTTAATTTTAATACTTCCTCAATTTTTGATGGAATGGTTTCCATTTCATACAACAATTGATGGTAACGGCTTTCTGTTAAAGTGCCGCGTACTTTAGCAATGTGGAGGGCCATTAATGTAAGAACGGTTACCTGGGCGGTAAATGCTTTTGTAGAAGCTACGCCAATCTCCGGGCCGGCATGCGTATAACTGCCACCATGCGTTGCTCTTGCAATGGAAGAACCTACCACGTTGCAAACTCCCAGAACCGTAGCCCCTTTGGATTTTGCCAGTTCAATAGCCGCCAATGTATCGGCAGTTTCACCGCTTTGTGAAATGGCAATAACAATATCATCCTGATAAATAATTGGATTGCGGTACCTGAACTCGGATGCATATTCCACTTCAACAGGAATACGGGCCAACTCTTCAAATAAATACTCTCCAACTAATCCTGCGTGCCAGGAAGTACCGCATGCAACGAAAATGATCCGTTTTGCTTTTTCAAACTTCTTTTCGTGATCTACAATGCCGCCAACCGTTATTAAACCGCTTGTGGTGTTCAATCTCCCGCGCATACTGTCTCTCACCGATTTGGGCTGCTCATAAATTTCTTTGAGCATAAAATGATCATAACCACCCTTTTCAATCGATTCAAGCTCTAAGGTCAGTTCCTGAACATAGTGCGTAACTTCCTTATCTTTTAAATTTCTTATTTTTAATTCTTTGCCCCTTCGAATGATGGCTACCTGTTCATCTTCCAAATACACTACGTTTTTGGTATATTCAATTATCGGAGAAGCGTCACTTGCAATAAAAAAATCATCAGCTCCGATTCCAATCACCATCGGACTGCCTTTTTTAGCGGCAATCAATGTATCAGGATCGTTTTTATCCATCACAACAATGGAATAAGCCCCAATTACCTGATTAAGGGCCGCAATCACCGCATGTCCCAATTTCATGCCTTCATGTTCTTTAATCTGTTCGATTAAATGCACAAGCACTTCAGTATCTGTTTGAGATAAAAATGTATGTCCGCGTTTTTTTAGTCCTTCTTTAATTGAAGCGTAATTTTCGATGATACCGTTATGGATCATCACTATGTTTTTGCTTTGAGAATAATGAGGGTGCGAATTCACATCGTTGGGTTCGCCATGCGTAGCCCAGCGTGTGTGCCCGATACCTATGTTGCCGCTTTTATCTTCATCTTTAGCGAACTCAATCAGGTCGGTTACTTTACCTTTCCGCTTATATACATTCAGATCGCCCTTTGCGTTAAGCATGGCAACTCCCGCGCTGTCATACCCACGGTATTCAAGGCGCTGTAGTCCTTTTATTAAAATAGGGTAAGCTTCGCGTTTACCAATATAAGCTACTATGCCGCACATGTACTATTGTTTTTTAGGTTCTGAAACGTAATTTTTAACATTTAAAAGTACAACATTTTATCCAATCATTTGCAGGAAATTAACCTCCTTAGCCGTGAGGAAACGGTGCTTGCCGCGTGGGAGATCTTTTTTGGTTAACCCTGCAAAAGTTACACGGTCAAGCTTTAAAATTTCATATCCAAGATGTTCAAATAAACGACGCACGATTCTGTTTCGGCCGCTATGGATTTCAATACCAACCTCTTTTTTTCCCTCGCCAACAAAGGCAAGGTCATCAGCTTTAATCACGCCGTCTTCAAGTTCCACGCCTTCAATGATCGCTTTAAAATCTTCAGGCTTTAAACCTTTATTTAAACTCACATGATATACTTTTTTTATTTCATGTTTGGGATGCGTTAATTTTTTAGTGAGTTCGCCGTCGTTTGTAAACAGCAATAAACCGGTTGTATTTCTGTCTAAACGGCCAACAGGATAAATACGCTCCTTACATGCGTTAGCTACCAATTCCATAACTGTATGGCGTTCCTGAGGATCATCCATGGTGGTTATATAATCTTTTGGTTTATTAAGCAGAAGATAAACTTTACGCTCGCTTTTTACAGCCGAATCACCATAAGTTACCGTATCGCCGGGCTTTACCTGAAAGCCCATTTCTGTAATAGGAACCCCGTTTACTTTTACAACACCGCTTTTAATAAGTGTGTCGGCTTCACGACGCGAAGCAATTCCAGCATAGGCCAGGTATTTGTTTAAACGTGTTAATCCTTCAGAGGCTGCAGTTTTTGACTTCGGTTTTTTATCGTCCCTGTCTTTCGAATATTCCTTTTTATATCCTTTCGAGAAACTTTTACCTTCCTCAAACTCTTCATGTTTTACACGTTTAATGTCTGTGTCTTCAGAATCAAATTTTTTCCTGATAGGTTTAGCTCCGTCAAAAGGGCGTTTACCTTTAAAATCTTTGTCTTTACTGAATCTGTCTGACTTTTCAGTAAAACGTGAAGTTTTTTCATCTCCGCCGGAAGTTTTTCTTTCGGAGAACTTATCGTTTTTACTGTAACTCTTTTCGCGATCAAAGGGCTTGCTGCCAAATTCCTTTTTTTCACCGAAAGAGCGTGAAGTGCTTTTTTTAAAGGTATCGGAATTTCTGTAATCTTTATTTTTAGTGAAAGACCGGCGTGCTTTATAACTCTTTTCTTCTGTTTCCTCTTCCGATTTTTTTACATAAGGCCGCTTTTCTCTTTCGCTGCTATCTTTTCGCGCATAAGGCTTTTTTTCATATGAGCCGCTGCTTCTTTCTCTGTTATAAGGACGCTTCTCTTCGCTGCCACCGTCGTCTTTACGGGCATATGGGTTTTTTTCATAATCGCCACCGCTTCTTTCTTTGCTGTAAGAACGCTTTTCCTTAAAATCGCCGCCTTCACTTTTTCTTTCATAGGGCCTGGAAGATTTTTTTTCAAATCCTTCCTTACCTTCTTTACTGAATGGTCTTTTTTTCTTAAAGCTGCTTTCTTTATCAGAAGAGCCATAAGTGCTTTTGCCTTTGTATCCGGAAGAAGATTTTCTGTCACCTGAATCTTTACTGAATGTTTTTTTACCTTTATAACCTTCGCTATCACTTCTATCGTTGGTTCCGGAAGACTTTCTGTCTTTTTTAAATGCCCCGTCTTTAGATTTAAACGGCCTCTTTTTATCGGAGGACGGCCTTGACGTTTTGTTAAATTTACTCATAATGCAAAGGTACGTTACTTAAGCGAGGGATAAAATGCGTCTTCTAAATGTTTTATCGTTATATTAGTGTTAATTACCAAGATGGATATGATGTCGAACCGTGACTCTAGGGTAATATCGTTAGAGCGGATATATTCATCTGCTGCCGAAATCAGGAATTGTTGCTTTTGACGCGTAACGGCCATTTCAGGTTCGCCAAAAGCGTTGTGGGCGCGGGCCTTTACCTCAACAAAAACAATAACCTCTCCGGTTTTGGCTATAATATCAATCTCGTATTTTTTAAAACGCCAATTTCTTTCTAAAATAGAATAATTTTTAGCCCTAAGAAAATCTGAGGCTTTTTCCTCGGCCATGCTTCCGGTGCTTGTTGAATTTTTTTCCATTTAGGTGACATTAAAAATACATATATTAGTTGTCTAATTTTAAAAAGCAAATGAAAAATATTTTATTTATAGTGGCATTTTTTGTGTCATTCGGGCATCTTCTGGCACAATTTAACGGGAGTATTGATTTTAAATATTCAACTGTAAAGGATACCACCAATAATACTTATTATGTAAAAGACAAACTGGTAAAATTAGACCAGTTCAGCCGTAAAACCGGTAATATTGAAGGAAGTTTTATTTTTGACCTGGCATCAAACTCCATTAAGTTTGTGAATCCAAAACGCAAAGTTTGGGGCGAACATAAAAGCGAAACCCCTCCAATTATTAAAGGCAAGTGCGAAGTAAGTAAAGGCACGGCTACCAAAACGGTACAGGGTTTTAAATGCAACGAGTATACTGTTAAAAATACGGAGGAGAATACCGTTATAACGTATTGGGTATCTTCTGATAAATTTAATTTTTTTATGCCCGTATTAAAATTATGGAACCGTAAGGATAAACAAAGCGTATACTTTAGCCACATAATAAATCTGCCGGAAGGAAGCATGCCTTTGCTAAGCGAAGAAAAACAATTAAGCGACGGAAAAACATTAACAAAATTAGAGGTCGTTAAAATAAATAAAAATACGCCTGACGACTCTAACCTAAGAGTTCCTTCAGATTACAATAAGTTTGATAAATAATTATTTCTGAAAATTTTTAAAAAGAAGAGGAGCTGTAAATGCTCGTTTTTTATTGGACACCCTAAGTGCAAATTACCAAAACACTAATTAGTCGTCCTTCAAAAAGTATTTTACTTTCTTTTTACTTTTCCTTAGATGAAAAGTAAACAAATTGGAAAAGATTACTTAGAATTTTGAAGCTTGACTAATTATAAAACACTAATCCTTCTCACCGGAATTTTTCCCAAGCCCAAAAAGAGCATTGAGAATGCCCGTAATTAACGAGAGAATGAGACTGAATAATAATGCATACCAAAATCCGGCTACATGAAAACCCGTAACAAGCTTGCCTGCAAATAAAATAATAAAAGCATTAATGGCCAGTAAAAATAAACCGAGTGTTACAATGGTAATTGGAATGGTTAGAATTGTAAGAATGGGTTTTACAATTGCATTTAAAAATGCAAGAACAACGGCAACCAGAATAGCATCGGTATAATTTTCCAAGGTAATTCCGGGGGCAATCTGGCAAACCAAAAATACCGCCAAAGCAGAGACTAATATTTTTAGAATGAAATTGATCAGGTCTTTTGTTTTTTCTTTTTCGCTGCAGGAAAAAGAATATTATTTAGAATTAAGCGGTAGCCCGGCGAATTAGGGTGAAGGGTAAGGTCTGTTGGCGGCTCTTCTACCCTGTGTTCATAATCTTCGGGGTCATGCCCCGAGTAAAAAGTCCAGGTTCCTTTACCATGATCGCCATGAATGTAACGTGCCTCGCCAAAAGCTTTTGCTTCCCCTAAAATAAGTACATTTTTCTTAATGTATTTTTTATCAAAAGCTGCTGTTTGTCCCCAAAAACCCTGGATGGTATTGGTATGATTCTGACAAAGCATTGTTGGCACCGGATCCCATTTAGCTGAAAATTCAAATAAGGTGAATAAATCTGTTTTTTGATTCATTCCATAATTTCTCCGGGTGCCGTAAGTATCTATTGTAGAATATTCGTACTCCAGCGGGTTCATGCTTAATTTGTAATTTTCAAAAGCAAATCCTTTAGAGTAATCAAGTTTAGAATTGGCATTCTGATCGGCAGGATCGTGATCATAAACTGTTTCGCAAATATCAATTCCTTCGGCTGCCAGGGCAATATCATAACTGTCGGTGGCGCTGCACATGGCAAAAAGAAAACCTCCGTTAAACACAAAATCTTTTATTTTTTTGGCAGAATGCAATTTCATTAATGAAGTTTTACCGAAGCCCAGTTTTTTAGCCATGGCTTCATTTTCCTTTACCTCGTTTTGATACCACGGCGCATAAGCAAACTGACCATAAAATTTTCCATACTGTCCGGTGAAATCTTCGTGATGTAGATGCAGCCAGTCGTAATCTTTTAATTTATCCAAAAATACTTCTTCGTCATAAACCACATCGTAAGGAATTTCGGCATACTTAAGAACCAGTGTTACTGCATCATCCCATGGCTGCTTGCCTTTTGGTGAATACACGGCTATCCGTGGTGCCTTTTCAAGTTTTATGGCATCCTGGTTTACCTCGGGGTTTGCAATTTCTGAAAGGATTGAATTTTTTTGCGCGTCAGAAATTGTTTCGTAACTGATACCTCTGATTACACATTCGTTTGAAACAGGTTTTGCATTAGGAATAAGAAAACTTCCGCCGCGGTAATTTGTTAACCAATGGATTTCAAGTTCGCCCTTTAAAGCCCAGTATGCAAGGCCATAAGCTTTAAGGTGATTTTTCTGAGTGTCATCCATAGGGATGAGAATAAAAGAGCCGAAGCTTTTGAACGCGAACGCAAAGAAAAATAAAAAGATAACTAATTTTTTCACTCTCACTAAATTACTCAATATTGATGAATTATATTTTTTGAATTTTGGGAAAAAAGGTTAAAAAGTCTGACATCAATTTACCCCTGAATGCGTGGCTGCTTTTTGGAATTAGTGGCTATCAGAATCTCTTCATTTCTATTCTGAAAGTGGTTCCTTTACCTTGTTCGCTGTTGAGCACATAAATTTTTCCTTCGTGATAATTTTCAATAATCCTCTTACATAAACTCAGGCCCAGGCCCCAGCCTCTTTTCTTAGTTGTGAATCCGGGTTCAAAAACAGTTTTAAATTTCCGCTTTGGAATTCCTTTGCCTGTGTCTTTAATATCAATATATAAAGCTTCAGGAATGTCTTTTAGAGTTACCGTAATGTCACCTTTACCTTCCATGGCATCTACCGCGTTTTTAAACAGGTTTTCTATCACCCATTCAAACAAAGGAACACACACTTGTGCCTGCAGATTTTCTTCAGGCAAATTAATTTGATATTTTATATTTTTAGAAGTACGGCTTTTTAAGTATTCGAGGGCGTTACTTAAAATTAAATTGATGTTTTCATGTGTTAAAACCGGCTGCGAACCTATCTTGCTAAAACGGTCGGTAATCATATCCAAACGTTTAACGTCGCGCTGCATTTCATTCACAATACTTTCATCCACCCCTAAACCACGCAAATGTTCATTCCAGGCCATTAAAGAAGAAAGAGGCGTGCCGAGCTGATGGGCTGTTTCTTTGCTCATACCAACCCAAACCTGGTCTTGTTCCGCTTTACGTGCCGTACTGAATAAAACATAGGCGATTAAAAGAAACAATCCGATCACACCAAACTGTACATAGGGGTATAATCTTAATTTAGTTAAAATCTCAGCCTCCGCGTAAAAAATATAATTAATATCTCCTTCTCTAAGTGTAACCTTAATAGGTTCATTTTGGCCGGCAAGATCTTTTAATTTTGCCTTTAATTTGGCTGGTGTATTTATTTCTGAGGCATCAATGCGCGCGTTTTTTTCAAGAACTATTGTTTGTGTTGAATCGGTATATATAACCGGTACTGCAGCGGTATTAACAGCAACCTCATCCATAAATGATTTTGTTAAGCTGTCAAACACCAATTGAATGTCGGTAAAAACTTTACTGTCTTTGTGATACAACCTTTGTTTTATGCCTTTGTAAACCACCACTTCTAAAGCAGGATAAAGCGCTTTCATGATGTTAAGCTGCTGCCGAAGGTAAGTTGTATCCTTCTCCTTCAAAGAATCTAGATTACGTGAAGCGGTTGCCGGAGTTATTTCATCTTTTTCATTCGTAAGAATAACAGGTACCGTGGTATTATCCTGTAGTACTTTTAAAACAAAATTCGGATCTTTTAAATCACCGCTTAATTGTCTGGTTGCCTCGGCGTACAACTCGGCTTTTTTACGTTCTTCAGCTTTAATCTTTTCAAACAGTTCATTGGTAAACTTTACAAGATTGGCTTTTTTCTGAACAGCATCCGCCCACAATTTAACTTTTTGTTTTTCATCATCGCGTATGCGTTTAACTAAATGGTTAGTGTACCAAAGCGAGGCAATAACAATGGCAAAGGCAATTGCCGTTAGAACCAGTTTCCACCGTTGTTTCTTTGTGTAGATGTTCACTTTAATTTTTTAAAGATAGAAATATTTGGTGATAGACATGCTGCAACCATTTTTCATTAACTACGGACGTTCATTAAAAATCGTCGTCATCCTCTTTTTTCTTTTTAGGTTCTAACGTTTTTTTAGCCGGGTTATTGTTCGGTTTTTCTAATTCAAATTTTTGATCTTTTTTCGAGCCGCCTTTGGAACCCGTTGTGTCTTTTTTAAATGCACCGAATTCTTCTTTTAATAACAGTTTCAGGCTTTGCCGCTCCTGCTTTATATCTTCCGTCACTTTCTGTTTTAGTCCTTTTTTATCATATTTAAGAATAAGGTTATCAATGTTTCCGGTCATTAAAATAAATGCGCTTCGTCTGTTATCCGGATCATTTTCTACCGGGCCAAACTCATCATCTGCTTTTTTACGTTTTTTTGCAAGAAGTTCATTAATCAAAAGACGAATGTGGTAATCCACATCATTATTAAAAGTATGTGTGCCATTAAAATCTATATTCAGTACCGAATTTTTTATTATGGTCTGAGGAATATAAATTACGCTTTTTTTAATTTCAATTTTGCTGCTTAATGTTGAAAATTTTATCCTTTTTAACTCCTGAAGCTCCACAAACCTGGCCAGACTTTCAAGGGGTTTAAAATCAATTAACTCGCCGCGTTGTATTGTAAAATCTGCAGTAGAGGTAATGGAATTAAAGATGGGTTCCAGCTTTTTATTCCAGCTGCCGGAAAAATCAATGGATGCACTTATAAATCCATGAATATTTTTATCAAGTAAAGTTGTTTGCCCGAAATTATTCATTTGCGAAAACATTTTCTTTACGTTTATATCCTTTAGATTGGTTTGAAGAGTTACCTCCAGCTGTTCTCCCGAAGCGTCGGCATAGGCGTTTACCACGGCATGACCTTCCATGGTTTCAAATTTCATGTCGCTCACCATCGCCTTCTGTTTTTTCAGCTCAAAATTTCCCCTGATATTATTGGCTTCAAATTTACCAAGGTTAAAATGACCAATGTTGGCATCAAGCAGAAGGTTTACGTTTACCGGAATATTTAATTCCGACGCCGCAGCGGAAGAAGTTCCCGTTGAAAATATGAAATCCTCCATTTTCAGGTTTTTACTGTCCAATGTTCCTTTAATAACCAGCGGAGCTTTATTATCAAGCAAATAATTAAACATACCGGGTATTTCACCCGTTAAATTAATATCAGAGCTGCCCTTCATCAATTTAAAATCATCTACCCTAATATCACGGTCATGGGCTGTGATGCGGCACGACTCTATCGAAATCTCATGCGGATCTGATTTAAATCTGGTTTTTAACTTTTCGAGTTCAACCGTCAAATTTATTGTTAGTTTATCTGAAAATGTGCTTTCTTTTAAATCTTTTATTGTTCCTTTTACGGCGCCATCAAACTTCAATCTCCCTTCCAGCTTTTCCAAAGTATCAATGGGCCAAAAAGAATAAATATTATTTAAATTAAAATCTCCTTTGGCCTCAACTTGTATACGTGGATTATTAAAGTTTTCCAGGTAAAATTTTCCCGTTACAATATCTCCGTTTAAATCGGCGCTGAAATTTTCCAACCTCAAATAATCAATTGAGTGATCTTTAAAAAATTCGCCTGCGACCGTTACATGCGACAATTTTGTGTTTTTTGGAATATATTCAATAGAAGCGTTTTTTATTCCAAATTGCGCCTTTACAGAAAGAGGCTTTTGAACGTTATAGTTAATAAAACCATTGGCGAAAAATTCTCCGGTGCTTTTATAATCTTTAATTCTGTATTTGTGTTTATCAGGCAACAACGATAATATTGTTTCTATATCCAGGTTTTTGGCTTTATAATCTATTTGAAGGCTCTCTAAACTATCTGCCATTTTAAAGCCGCCCTTTACATCAAAAGCCATTTCATTTATCGTTATTTCTGCCTTACGGAGGGAATAAGTTTCTCGGGCTACATCCAGATCAATCTCCATATTTAATTTTTTGTTTTTCAGATATGATGTTTTTTCTATCAAAACCGAATTAATATTCACTACACCTTCGGCGCTCATTTCATAACTTTCTTCCGAAAAATTTCCTCTAAATCTCAGCTCGTTAATAACAAAGTCAGTTTTAATTTTTTTTAATTTGTTTTTATATTTAACCGCGATGTTCTTCAGCAAAATTTCCTCCAGCTTAAAGTTAACGCTGTCATTAGAGGGATTACCCGGAACATCTGTCTTCCATATTTCATAGTTTGGCTTTCCATTTTTGTCAACCTTTAAATTACATTGTCCGTTGTTTAAACTGATTTGAGTAATGTTGTATTTTTTATTGAAAATATCTTTCAGGTCAAACTTAAGTGAAAGACTTTCGGCAAAAAGAAGCGTGTCTTTAATTTTTAGCGAACTTACTTCCATTGCGGTTATATTTTTAAACTGCATGGCGCACTGCGGGAAACTTGATATAAACGTCAGATCGATATCATCGGGACTTATTCTAACTTCAGAGGCAAGATGTTTGTTTAGTTCTTTAATAACAATTCCTTTTACTTCCTTTTCATAAATAAAAACAAGACTAACCGCCGAAACCAACAAGAATAAAATTGAAAAAAAAGACCAGACAAAAAACCTGATCAGCTTTTTATAAAACGGTTTTTTAACAAGTATAGGCGCTTCGTTTTCCAATCACATAAAGGTGCTGAAAAGAAGAACGCAGGTTAAGAATAAAAGATACAGAGTTTAAACAGTTGGTTTTTAATAAACCACTTCCACAAAACCTTTAAAGTAAGTATTGTTGTTATCTCCTAATTCTAAAAGATAATAATAGGTGCCCGCAGGTAATTTACCGGAGCCTGTTTTACCCGGTGCATTTGGAACTCCGTCCCAGTTATTTTTATAAGGCTTTGAATTATATACCGGATTTCCCCAACGGTTATAAATCTGAAGATTATTGTTGGGATAATTATCCAGACCTTTTATTTCAAAAACATCATTTTTTCCGTCGCCATTTGGTGTTATAACTTCAGGAACCGGCCCGAGACCTTCTTCTACAGTAATCAATAAAGTATAGGTGTCTGAACAATTTCCGCTGATGCTTGATATAAGGGTAACAACATAAGTACCCGGATTACTAAAGGTAGTGGATGGGTTAACAGAACTTGAAGTTGGTACGTTTCCAAAATTCCAGCCAAAGGTGTTTGCTCCTGAACTTTGATTGGTGAAATTAACCGTAAGAGGTCCCGGACCTGAAACAGGATTGGCAGTGAATGACGCAGTAACAATGGAGGGTTGAACCAATAAGGTTCCTGAGCCATAACAACCGGTTACGTTGTCGGTTACCGTTACGGAATACGTTCCACCGCCGTTTAACTGAGTTGATGCAGCATTAGTTATCCCTGTTAAGGAAGGCCCTGACCAGGAAAAATTATAATTTGAAGAATTTAAACCGGTAGAAATCGTAGCCGTTTGTCCGTTGCAAAAAACAGCAGGCAAAACGCTAACTGAAACTATCGGATTTGGAAACACTGAAATAGTTTGAACTGCAGTTACAGTAACTGCACAGCTATTAGTACTTGATACACTGTAAGAACCCGTATTGGCAGGGCTAATAACGATGGAACTTGTAGTTGCACCCGTGCTCCATAAATAATTGCCGGTTGATGCGTTTGCAGTTATGGTTGCGCTGTTGCCATTACATAAGGTGTTACTAGAAACACTCACATTTAAAGTGGGATTCAAAGGAATATTAACCGTGGCTGTAGTTACTGCCTGAAAACAAATATTGGACGATGTGAAACTATAAACTGTATTCACTGTCGGACTTACGGCAACAGAAGAGGTTGTAGCCCCGGTGCTCCAGACAAATGAAGTGCCATTGGTGTTTGCAATTAAATTAACTGTCTGCGAAGGACAGCTGTTAAATAAAGTGTTGTTTAAACTAACGGTTGGCACATTAATAACGGAGATGGTTTGCATAGCCGAAGTAATGGAACAGGAATTGGCCGTTGAAACGGTATAATTTGTGGTAACCGATGGCGATACGGTGAGCGAGGAAGTTGAAGAACCGGTGCTCCAGGTGTATGTTCCTTCTGAGGATGAGGCCAACAGTGTTGCGGCAGATCCTGCACAAAGAGTTGTTGTGCTTGATGAAAGCGAAAGAGTTGGCTGTTGCATGGCGGTAACGCTTACTGCAGCAATTGCCTGACCGCACCCGTTACTTGAAGTAAATGTGTAAACAGTATTTACCGTTGGGCTAACTACAATTGAGTTAGTTGTTTGCCCTGAACTCCAGCTGAAAACTGTACCATTAGTACTGGCTATAAAAGTTGCACTTTGCGACGGACAAATAGTTGCTGAAGGTATTGCGAAAGAAACTGTAGAAGTTGGTGTAACCGTTATTGTTTGTGCCTGACTGACAAGCGAGCAGGTGTTGGCCGTGCTTGCCGTGTACACAGTGGTAACCGAAGGCGAAACAACAATGTTATTGCTGTTGGAACCATTACTCCAGGTATATGTTCCGGTTGAAGCGTTGGCGGTTAACGTGGCTGTTCCACCATTGCATAAGGTGTTAGAAGATGAAGCAAGTGTAATACCTGGAATAGGAATTGAATTAACACTGACCGATGCGACGGCCTGCCCGCACCCGTTACTTGCCGTAAACGTATAAAGTGTATTAACCGTAGGGCTTACAACAATTGAACTTGTAGTTTGGCCGGAACTCCAGTTAAACACGTTTGCATTTGTGTTTGCAATGAAAGTGGCGTTTTGTGAAGGACAAATTGTTGCGGAAGGAGATGCAAAAGAAACGGTTGGTGTAGGTGTAATAAAAAAGGTAAAGGTTGTGGAAGCGCTTTGGGAACCCGCAGCGCAAGTTCTTGTAACGGTGCTGGTGAGAGAAATTACTCCCACTTCTGTGTTTGAGGGAGAATAGGTATTTGTAGTGTTGGTGGTTGTGGTAGCTGCAAAGGTACCGGTGCCGCCTGCCCAGGTAATACTGTTATAAGTACCTCCTGTTACGGTTGCGGTTAAATTAACAGGCATGCCAATGCAGGTTACTCCGGTTGTTGAAGATACAGACGCATTAATTCCTAAAGGGATAAAAGGCGCGGTACAACCATTATTAATATAAGTGGGATTGCCTGCAGGATCGTATTGAACTGCTCCCCCATCCTGCGCCCCTGGATTCTGGGCCTGATTCAGAAGGTTGTTCCGGTTGTAAGAAACAACATCGCTGCACGCCGGAGGACTGCTGAACGACATGGATAACGTTCTGATAGCAATGGAAGGTGTAATAATTGCGGTATAATTTGCAAAGTGCCCCGCAGTGTTGCCCGGACATTGAAAGATGGTTACAAGAGTTGTGGTTAAACCGGTGAAGCTTTGTGCAAGTGGATTAAAGTCAACACTCGAAATTAATAAGACGTTAGAGTTAGCCGGCAAAACTCCTCCCACAGGTTCAACTAATAATCCGCAGCCCAAAATGGTAGCGTTTATCTGTGCAACAGCGGCAGTGGTAGTTGCATTCTGACAAATACCCAGGTAAGAGTTATTTGGCCAGTTGATATTGAGGTTAGCGGTGTTTAAAGCTGTGGCGCCAACTTTAAATTGAACCATTTCGTTTTTGCCTTCATTACCGCCATCGCAGGCATCAACCAATATACTTTCAATTTCAAAGCATTGCGCTTGCCCAGTAAAAGGAATCAATAACATAAAAAGTATTAATGTAAGTGCGGCTTTCATTTGGTGAATAATCTTGTGATTTATAAATTAGAATTGAAGAATTAATTAACTATTATTTTTGAAACGCCCAGCTGAGGATATGTCTCGCATTGAATTAAGAACAGGCCTTTGCCAATATCACGTTTAGAAACAAAGGCCGGGGAATTTTCGTCAACTATAATTTTTTTTAGGATTCTTCCTGTTACATCCAATAAATTAATAGTGGCATTGTGAATGAAACCATTACTTGTTATTATCAGATCATCTTCATTTTGAGTATAATAAAAATTTGAGTTTTTGTTTAAATAATTAAAGGAGATAATTGGCTGGTATGTTATTTTTCCTTCAGCTCCTACATCGCTGAGCCTGTAATAATTTATTCCTTTAACCGGGGAATAATCAAGAGATTGATAAACCAGGTTTCTATCATGAACCTTGTCAGGCAATACGGTTCCAATTTTAATCCAGTTAACTGCGTCCAGGCTTTTTTCAATTTTATATTCAACGGTATTAATTTCTGAAGCAACCTTCCAGATTAAACGAACAGCTTCATCTTCGGAAGCGGCGTAAAAATCCGTTAGTTCGATGGGAAGTACAGCAAAACCGGCACATCCCGGATTACTAAGGTAAGTTTCTGTTCCGGAAGGACTGAAAGCCACAATGTCACCATAGTTATTGATACCTAAAATCGGATTAAAGGATCGTTACACTGAACATACAGTACCTCTGTTTCTTATCGTAGTATATCTTAAAGAATTAACATTATTAGAATAACGTCCTGCGCAATTAGTAGTATTA
>JAOQAF010000195.1 GCA_025963735.1 Bacteroidota bacterium | reverse complement strand
ATGGATCTCATTTTGGTTTTGGTTTCGGGTTAAACATGGAGTTCAGGCTTTCAAGCATCATTGCCTTTCAAACCGGTATTGGAGGGGATTTTGAGGGAGGTAATTATCAATTTAAAAATGAACTTGGTAAATATGAGGCCACATATTTTCAAAACAGCACAACGAATGAATTTGTAGCTCCTAAAAACAATGAGAACATTACTGATATTCAAAACACATCCAATACTGGATATGTTTTAGCCGACAGAACCATTAAAACTACTCACGTTTCTATTCCAGCAATCTTAAAAATGTCAACCAATGAATATTCCGGTTTTAAATATTTTGGAATGTTTGGAGTTGAATTAGGAATAAGGGTTAAGGCCACAGCCACAGATAATTACAGTACTTCTTATAAGTATAAGGCTGATGGGTCAAAGGTGCTTGCTAATGGCGATGGTCCTAGTTCACAATCTAACATTAACATAAACAAAGATGCCTCTTTAATACCACTTCGTTTAGGGCTAAATGTCGGAGGGGGTACTGAATACCGCATCGGTGGTTCTACTTCGGCTTTTATAAGTATTAATTATTTTCGAAGTTTTACGAATTTGCAGAAATCTGACTCCAAATATATTGTTTACCATATAACTACAGATTCAGGAAATCTTAATACGTATAATTTCGTTAAACAAAACCTCATTATGAGTGCCATCAGAATTAATCTGGGAATTCTATTCTAATTCAAAAAATTAACTACTTTTTTAAAAGAAGCCGCTTTTGCGGCTTTTTTGCTTAAAATATTCGTTTTCATCGAAAAAATAGCGGTTTTCATGGCATTTGGTGTAAAAACTCTTTAAAAAAGGCTTTTTTAAAAGAAAAATACCCTTATTTTTGGCGCACTAACTAAAACTAACACACATGAAATTAACTGAAATACAGGATTTAATAAAATTTGTTTCTAAAAGCGGGGTAAGTGAGGTTGAACTGGAGACGAAGGAAATCAAGATTGTGATCAGAACACCAAAAAATGCTCCAATAGTTATGCAGGCGGCCCCGGTTATGTCAGCCCCTGTTAATCAGGCTCAACCAGTAAACACTCCGGTTGCTACACCTGTTTCAGAAAACAAAACTCCGGCGGTTAATACTGCCTCTGATGATTCTAAATATGTTACTATTAAATCGCCCATGATTGGTACTTTTTATCGTTCGGCCGGACCAGATAAACCTTCTTTTGTGAATGTAGGCGATGAAATATCAGCCGGAAAACCCGTATGTATAATTGAAGCCATGAAACTTTTCAATGAAATTGAAAGTGATATCAAAGGAAAAATAGTAAAAGTACTGGTAAATGACGCTACTCCAGTAGAATATGACCAGCCGCTTTTCCTTGTAGACCCTAGCTAATTTGATCTTAGCCAGGTCAACTTGGCCGGTTTTTCAAATTAACACATTTCAAATCTTCAAACTAAAAAAGGATGTTTAAAAAAATATTAATAGCCAATCGTGGCGAAATTGCCTTACGTGTAATTCGCACCTGTCGCGAAATGGGAATAAAAACAGTAGCTGTTTATTCTACTGCTGATAAAGAAAGCTTACATGTTAAGTTTGCCGATGAAGCAGTTTGCATTGGGCCCCCTCCTAGTAAGGACAGTTATCTGAACATGGCAAATATTATTGCTGCCTGTGAAATAACTAACGCCGATGCCATTCATCCGGGTTATGGTTTTTTAAGTGAAAATGCAAAATTCAGCGAAATTTGCCGTCAGAATAAAATAAAATTTATTGGTGCCAGTCCTGAGATGATCAATCAAATGGGAGATAAGAGCAATGCAAAGGCTACCATGATTAAAAGCGGGGTGCCTTGTGTTCCGGGTTCTGATGGATTATTGGAAAGCGTTGAGCAAGGTATAGAACTTGCAAAAGACATTCAATACCCCGTTATTATTAAAGCCACTGCTGGTGGAGGTGGTAAAGGAATGCGCATTATCTGGAAGGAAGAGGAATTTAAAGCTGCATGGGATAGCGCCACCCATGAAGCTCAAGCGGCTT
Organism: Bacteroidota bacterium; assembly: GCA_025963735.1. Taxonomy (GTDB): domain Bacteria; phylum Bacteroidota; class Bacteroidia; order B-17B0; family Aurantibacillaceae; genus Aurantibacillus. The sequence goes on along the minus strand of JAOQAF010000195.1, from coordinate 2,246 downwards.
TTGGCAATGGTGCCATGTACATGGAAAAATACATTGAAGAGCCCCGTCATATTGAAATTCAAATTGTGGGGGATGCTCACGGTAAAGCCTGTCACTTAAGCGAAAGAGATTGTTCCATTCAACGCAGACATCAAAAACTGGTAGAAGAAACACCATCGCCATTTATGACTAAGGAATTACGGGATGCTATGGGCGAAGCAGCGGTTAAAGCAGCCCTGGCCATAAATTACGAAGGAGTTGGTACCATAGAATTTTTGGTTGACAAGCATCGTAATTTTTATTTCATGGAAATGAATACGCGGATTCAGGTGGAACACCCTATTACCGAAGAAGTAATTAATTATGATTTAATAAGGGAGCAAATTTTAGTTGCCGCAGGCGTTCCAATTTCAGGAAAAAATTATTACCCTGAATTACATGCCATTGAATGTCGCATTAATGCTGAGGATCCTTTTAAAAATTTCACACCTTCACCAGGTAAAATAACCACGCTTCATACACCGGGTGGACATGGTGTGAGAGTAGATTCACACGTATACAGCGGTTATACAATTCCACCCAACTACGACAGCATGGTGGGTAAATTAATAACTGTTGCCCAAACGCGTGAAGAAGCGATTGCTAAAATGCACCGCGCTTTAAGTGAATACGTTATTGAAGGAGTAAAAACAACCATTCCTTTCCATTTAAAACTGATGCAAAACGAAGATTTTAAAAAAGGGAACTATACCACTAAATTTTTAGAAACGTGGGATTTTAAAAATGCTTAATTGATATTTAGATAAAAGCCTCTCTGGTTAACCGGGGGGGTTTTTTTTATTTTCAAATTAGAAGTTTTTTACCCAAAAAAGGGAAAGTTTATACCGCAGCCAGACCTCAATTACTTATAATCGACTAATTATCAACATATTAATTTTTAGGTACATTTTTGGTATCATCAATAGTAGAAACAACCACAAACCGACATCAACGCATTAGCAACAGATGGGATACGGTTCAAAAAGTAATACAATGGTTAACCAGCAATGGCTAATCATCATCAAAAGTCCACTATCCAACGATAGTGGCTTTTGATTTTAAGAAGGTTAGTATCCGAAATTTTTAAGGCGCTTGTCATTGCTGCGCCAGTCTTTATCCACTTTTACAAAAAGTTCAATGTAAATTTGTTTTTGGAAAAAAGTTTCCATGTCTTTACGAGCCTCAGTTCCTACTTTTTTTAATGCTGCGCCTTTATTACCAATTATAATACCTTTCTGACTATCGCGCTCTACCAGAATATCGGCCTGAATACGGATAATAGCTTCCTCCTCTTTAAATGTGTTTACAATTATTTCAACACTGTAGGGAATCTCTTTCTTATAATAAAGTAATATTTTTTCACGGATAATTTCGCTTACAAAAAAACGCTCCGGTTTATCGGTGTATTCTTCTTTATTATAAAAAGCCTCACCTGGCGGAAGGAGTTTCTTAATCCGCTCCATAACGGCGCCAAGGTTAAATTTTTTAAGAGCAGAAATAGGAAGAATTTCAGCATTGGGAAGTTTTGCAGCCCACTGTTGAACTTTCTCTTCCAGTTTTTCCTGCGTTGCAACATCTACTTTATTAATTAAAACAAGTATTGGAGTATTTACTTTTTGAAGTTTAGCAAGATAAGATTCCTCCAACTGAATATCTTCATAAATATCGGTGATGAGAAGAAAAAGATCAGCGTCGTTAAAGGCTGAAATTACAAACTGCATCATTTTTTCCTGCAATTTGTAAAGCGGTTTGATAATACCGGGGGTGTCGCTGAATACCACTTGGTAATCGTCGCCGCTAACGATACCCATGATGCGGTGACGGGTAGTTTGAGCCTTTGAAGTGATGATACTTAAACGTTCGCCTACAAGAGCGTTCATAAGTGTGGATTTGCCTACGTTGGGGCATCCTATGATATTGACGAATCCGGCTTTGTGCACAGTTTTATGGTTTGTTAATAAGATTTATTTGCTTTACAAAGAAAGTAAATATATCTTTGCGCCACTAAAAATTAACAAGGTTATATTATTTAAACTTTTTATTTTTAGAATAGAGTGCGGGATAGAGCAGGGGTAGCTCGTTGGGCTCATAACCCAAAGGTCGTTGGTTCGAATCCATCTCCCGCTACCTAAAGCCTCAGTTTTATTACTGAGGCTTTTTTATTGGATAAATGGAGCATGTTGTTTATATACTTTATTCACCAGGAAGTAAAAGAAATTATACCGGTT
>JAOQAF010000161.1 GCA_025963735.1 Bacteroidota bacterium | reverse complement strand
TTCGGCCGCACGCTTTTCTTTTTCGCTGTTCTGAAAAATTAACTCTTCATTCGCAATGATAAGCTCAGCCGCACGCTTTTCCTTTTCTTCATTTTGAAAGGCAAGTTCTTTATTGGCAATAATGAGTTCTGCTGCTCTTTTTTCTTTTTCACTGTTTTGAAATCTTAATTCTTCGTTGGCTATCAACAGCTCAGCCGCACGCTTTTCCTTTTCTTCATTTTGAAAAGCAAGCTCTTTATTGGCAATGGCAAGCTCTGCCGCAATTTTTTCATAATCATTGGTAAAAGAAGAAGGTGTCTTTTGACCTTTATTCTTATCGCTATTGTGCTCCATTTAAAAAATTAAGAAGTGAGTTTTTTTGGATTAAGAATAAATTGTTCTCTGGTTGGACGTACTAAATTATTATCCGTTATTAACTTTAATATATAGTTAACGGCGCTTTGCATTTCGGCACTGTGGCCTTTTTTTATATAATAATGGGCGCCATTGTTATATAATGTATCAGCAATTTCCTGGTGCAGGGAAGTAGAATAAATAATTACCGGAAGATCCTGCAACTGTTCATCTTTTTTAATGGCCAGTAAACACTCTGCGCCATTTTTTCTAGGCATGTTTAGGTCGAGAAACAAGGCGTGGGGTAGCGCTTCTTTATTTATAGTAAGATACTGTATTAATTTTTCACCGTTATCTACTGTGTTTAAAACAGCCGGCGTTGAGGCCGATTTTATAGATTCATCAAAGAAAAACCGATCGTCAGCATCATCATCCGCAAGCATTATCCGCAATGGTAATTTCATTTATTTATTTTAAAGGAAAAATATAATAATTTCTCTTAAAGATAAGAATAAAATCAGCATTACCGCCGTATTTTAATTTTGGCAATTACAGGTGGGAAAGTGGGAATTGGGAAACAGTTCATGACTTAGAACTCCTTCTTTGAGGTTTAAAAGCAGTCTGATTACGAGGGTTCGCGGGATGAATTGTTAAGCACCCTTTTAAGATGAGAAATTAAATTTTCCTTTTCCTGTTTGTCAATAAAAACAATGGTTATTATCTCCCTTAATTTCGAAAACGATAACTCATCTTTTATAATAAATTCTACAGCTTCATATTTACGGCAGTTTTCGGCTACTTCCGGGTTTTCTTCAACCGATAAAACTATCACAGGAACCTTGGGATTAACCTCTCTTATTTTCGCGAGGGTTTCCAGACCATTCATGGCTTCCGGCACAACACTGTTGAGATAATAATCTAAGATAATTATATCAGGGTTTAAGGATAGTTCTTCCAGGCATAGCTCGCCAGTGGTAAAGGATTTTATATCGTAATAAGGTTTTGAGCGAAAACTTACTTCCAGGCTTTTAAGATACAAAGCATTGTCATCTACAAGAAAAACGGTTATGATTCTGCTGTTAGCCATAATTTTATCCTGAAATCAAAAATAAATAAATGTTTTTAAACTATTTGAATAAATTCGATGAAAATAAAATAATACAATCAGTAACACCCTAGTTTCTAGCGGGATGAAGAAAATTGTTATAAAAGATTAATTTGTATCTTTATTAAAACTTTTTCCCCCTTGCCCTCATGAAAAAAGAATTTAACATTTTAATTGTTGACGATGATATTGATGAGCATTTCTTAATTCAAACAGCCATAAAAGAAGTGGATTACAAAATTCATGTTCTCTCTGTTTATAACGGAGTTCAGGGCATTGATTACCTTTTAAAAAAAGGAAGTTACAGCAATGAAGAGCATGTAACGCCTGATATTATTTTAACGGATTTGAATATGCCTTTGTGCAACGGTATTGAATTTTTAAGAGAATTAAAAAGTCACGATTCGCTGAAACACATCCGCGTGGTTGTAATGAGTACTTCTTCAGATAGTAAAACAAAGGAAACCTGCCTAAGCTTAGGCGCCTCTGAGTATATCATAAAGCCCATTATGACCAGCGTATATGCCGGTATTATTAAAGGAATGATTTCGAATTACCTTTTAAAGAGTGATATTACTCCGGTTTAATACCTTCTATTTTTATTCTATTATTAACACAGCACTTTATGACACAAGCAATCACGATTACCGAACAAACAGAAATTATTTTAGTTGAAGATAATCCGGATGATGCTTTCTTTACTAAACGTGCTTTAAAAGAAGCGAGTGTTAACAATCATATCATTCATATTAAAGCGGGTGATGAGGCCATTGATTTCTTTTTTAATGATTTTGCCGTATCAGAAGAAAAATTTACCGGCAAAACCAAATTGATTTTGTTAGACATGAACCTTCCGAAGGTAAATGGCATTGAAATACTGACACAACTAAAACTGAACAGCACCACACAGGCCATACCTGTAGTGATTTTAACTTCTTCCATGGGCGATCCTATGATGCGCGAAGCACTTAACCTTGGCGCGGAGAGTTATATTCAAAAACCCGTGACTTATGAAGGTTTTCAAAAAGTTATTAATCAGTTAAGCGACCGACTTTAGAAGGGTGAGAGAAAAATCAACTAACCAAAACCGGCTTTGGGCTTAAATACCATTTTATGTTTATTTAACGACTTACCTTTAAGTAAAATAAACAATTAATGACATATTTAGAAAAGCTGCTTGAATTAAACAACCAAACATTTAAAAAAGCAAAAGATTTTTTTGCCGCCAAGGCGGTTCTCGAACAATCTTCCAAAAACACCTTCCAATCAAAGTTCACCGCAAAAAGAATAAACAAATTATTTCTCGAATACCAGGAGGCCCTGAACGCAAGCACTAATCTGCTATCCTTCATCAATTTGAACCGCATAAACCTGAACGCATTACTTTAGATTAAAACGGACTTTTAGATCAATAGTGGTACATTTTTTTAATCATCATCAAAGTACATTATGGAAATAGTTAATAGCGATGATATTGCCTGGGATAAATTATTTCTTCAACATGAGTATATAATAGTTAATTATCATACTGAAATACAATTTCCGGGTTATAATAAAATAAACAAAATTTTCGGGTATCTGTCCGAAGAGTCTGAATTTAATAAGATCAAATTTTTACGCATCGACTCTCATAACAATCCTGTAGCAGAAGAATTTCTTGAAAACCGGAAGCTGCCATTTGTTGGTACTTTTAAAGGAGGATTCCTTATTGAATGTAACTCAATAGAATCGGAAAAAAGTTTAAGAGATATGCTTATCCGTTTGCTAAACTTTAAAATAAAACTGTAAAATGGCCGTTCAAGAAACAACAGACTCGCTTCTATTTCTTCAGGTATCACAATATGATCATGTGATATTAAAATATGATACGGATGAGGGCGGAGAACTTTGTGAAGGGTTCAGGCCCATTTATCAGCATTTATCTGGACTTCCTGAATATAAAGGTGTGGTTTTTCTTACAATCGACGCTGAAAATAATCCGGTCGCCAAAAGGCATATTCTAAGTAAAAAGCAACCTGTTATTACGATTTATCATAAAGGACGGCTTTTAAACAGCACCCACACATCAACGAGAGAAGGCGTAGAAATTTTACTCGATAAATTACTTGAGCACAAATAATTTAAGGAACATCATTGGGCGCCACACAGCGTTTCCAGTATTCCATAATAACCTTAATCGTTTTTTCGAGCTCCGGCAACGAATCCTGCTTTACAAAAAATCCCTGAACCGACATTCCATACGCATCAATTACAGCTTTTTGACTGGCAGCGGTTGAAAAAAACAAATAAGGTATGCACTTAACCTGTAAAGCAGCATCGGT
>JAOQAF010000155.1 GCA_025963735.1 Bacteroidota bacterium | reverse complement strand
GATCAGTTTCACATTATAAGTGTAGATAAAAAACCAAGAGAATTGTTTAAATCAGGAGATTTTAAAAAAGCCAATATTTCAACTATTATAGCCTGCCGTCTTAAATCGAGTCGCTTACCTAAAAAAGCTCTGGCTAAAATTGGCAATCTTACATCGGTTGAATATTGTATTAAAAACGCCCTGCAGTTTCAGAATATAAACCATACTATACTCGCCACATCTGATCTTCCGGGAGATGATGAATTAAAAGATTACACTTATCATCCACAGGTTGTGTTTCACAAAGGTCATCCTGAAGATGTTATAAAACGTTACCTGGACATAGTTGATAAATTGAATATTGATGTTATCGTTAGAGTAACCGCAGATATGCCTTTTATTTCTGATGAAATTTTACAAATACTTTTAAAGTCGCATTTTGAAACCGGTGCTGATTATACTCGCGCGAAAGATGCAGCCGTTGGACAAAACCTTGAAATAATTAATTCACAGGCATTGCGTTATGTGAAGTCCTTTTTTCCGGAAGCCAATTACAGCGAATACATGACCTGGTATTTCATTAATAATCCCGGTCATTTTAAAATTAATGAAATAGATCTTCCTAAAGAGATGATAAGGCCCTACAGGCTTACTCTGGATTATCCTGAGGACCTGGAAATGTTTAATAAGATAGAAGATCATTTTACAAAAAATAAATTAAATTTTAGTTTAAAAAATATTTTTGACTTTCTTGATAACAATCCTGAAGTGCCTAAAATAAACGACCATATTAAGCTCACATACAAGACGGATGAAACATTAATTGCGTTGCTTAATAAAGAAACAAAAATTATCAGTGCATAAACCAGTTATTAGTATCCGCGCCGACGGTAACGCTAAAATCGGACTTGGTCATATTTACCGTACCATTTCTCTTGCGGGATACTTAAAAGATCATTTCGAAATTCAGTTTTATATTTATCAACCCGACGATCTTGTAAAAAAACTTATTACAGAACACCGTTTCTTTCTAATAACTGTTAATCAGAAGGAAGACGCGTCAGAGTTCACGGCGCTTTTACCAAAAGGATCAATAGTTCTTTTAGACGGGTATAACTTTAATATCGAGTATCAGCAAAAAATAAAAAACGACGGCTATCGGTTGGTAATACTTGATGACCTGAATTCCGAAACTCAAATTGCAGATGTGGTTATAAACCATGGCTACACAGGCAACTTAAAAGATTATAAAATTTCAGACCATACAGCTTTGTATACCGGCCTGGATTACCTGATCGTGAAACCGGAGATAATAAGCGCCTCTTTTACTGACAAGAGATTTGGCAATAAAAAAATACTGGTTTGCATGGGTGGCACTGATCCCGATAATCATTCGGGTTTTATTGTGAAAGAACTTTTAATAAAAACCGAAAAACAAATTAAACTTGTAACCTCAGTATTAAACCCAAAGATTGATGAATTGAAACTATTAGCTGATCAACATTCAGATCGTTTAAATTTATACACCGGCTTAAATGCTTCTGAAATGATAAGTTTAACCCAATTGTGTGACATTGCCATTTTACAACCCAGCAATATTGCGCTAGAATCCGCTTGTCTGGGTATTTACATACTTCTTTTTCAAACAGCCGAAAATCAGCTATACATTAAAGATACCTTGATAAAAAAACAATGCGCGACGAAGTTAAATAAAGAAAATCTGGTGGAAACAATAAATTCAATCTCCACGGAAAATATTAATGCACAATTAAAAAAACAACAGCAAAATTTCGACCGCCAATCGCCCGCAAGAATTCTTTCTGTTTTTAAGGCACTTTTAATTGACGTTGCAAAAGTCTCAGAGTAAGATGCGGAAGATATATACAAATGGAATAATGATCCGGTAACAAGGCAAAACTCTTACCAGCAAAATCAGATCACGCATGAAGAGCATATGACGTGGTTCCGGAAAAAAATAAAAGACAACTCTTGTTGTTTTCTTATACTTAAATACCAAAACCAAAAAGCAGGAACCGTAAGGATAGAAATAAAGGAAAACGAAAATATTGTCGGTATTACTGTTGCACCAGAATTCAGAGGAAAAAAACTGGCACCTTTATTTTTGCAAAAAGCAAGCGATTACTTTTTCAAAAAACATCCGGGTACAAATATTACAGCATATATAAAAATAGAAAATACCCCTTCAATAAAAAGCTTTGAAAAAGCCGGATATATCTTTAAAGAAGAAGGTAATTTTTTTGGTTCAAAAAGTTTAAAACTCATAAAAACAAATGAACAACTTTAAAATTGGGAATTTTGAGATAGGTGATAATTGCAAGCCTTTTGTAATTGCAGAAATGAGCGGCAATCATAACCAGTCTCTCGACCGCGCCTTAGCGCTTGTTGATGCAGCCGCTGAAGCAGGGGCCCATGCATTAAAACTGCAAACCTACACGGCCGACACCATTACCATGAAAGGTGCATTTACAATAAGCGATAACAACTCTTTGTGGAACGGTAAAGAACTTCACGACCTTTATAAAACAGCCCATACTCCCTGGGAATGGCATGAAGCGATTTTTAAAAGAGCTAATGAAAAAGGGATGCTAGCCTTCAGCTCCCCCTTTGATGAAAGCTCCGTTGATTTTCTTGAAAGCTTAAACGTGCCGGCTTACAAGATCGCTTCCTTTGAAAACACACATCATCCCTTGCTGAAAAAAGTGGCAAAAACCGGAAAGCCCGTAATCGTTTCAACTGGGGTGTCCACTCTTGAAGACATACAGGAAAGCGTTGCCGTTTTAAAAAAAAATGGCTGTGAAAACCTGATATTATTAAAATGCACAAGTACTTATCCGGCCACTCCGCAAAACACTAACCTTAATACGATTCCTGAATTGAAAAAAATCTTCAACTGTACAATCGGACTTTCCGATCATACCATGGGGATTGGAGCGTCAGTGGCGGCCGTGGCACTTGGCGCACGCGTAATTGAAAAACACTTTACCTTACGGCGAAGCGACGGGGGTGTTGACAGTGCCTTTTCTCTTGAGCCCGAAGAATTAAAATCTCTGGTAGTTGAAACAGAAAGGGCCTTTCTGTCATTAGGAAAAGTTTTCATCGGTATACAGGAAAGCGAAAAAGAGTCATTAAAATTTAAACGTTCAATTTATGTTTATAAGGATATTAAAAAAGGTGAAGTTATAACTGAACAAAATATAAAAGTAATACGTCCCGCTCTTGGATTGGCTCCAAAATATTACGAAACTATTATTGGGAAAAAGGCTGCCAAAGATTTGCTGAGCGGATCGCCTTTATTAAAAGAAGACATTTTAAACTAATACCTTGTTTAGGATTTTTTCACTTTATCATCTTGCCCTCTTTAAATTTATTTTTAAAAGTAAACTTAAAAAAAATTCTTTTGATCAATCCGTGTACGTTTTTTTTGCGCATCAGACATATCGGTTCCCAAAAAAAACAAGCTCAGACAATTTATTCCTGATAAAAATGACTAAACGCCTTGCGTTTGCTCAATTTAAAAAACAAATTTTTTTCACTACCGGAATCAACTCTACACATGCAATTTTCGATGGTAATTTAAAAGCGGCATCTCTTCGTATTAATTATGTACAAAGGCTTGATGACGTAAAAATAAATTCAGTCTTCGGAAGAGAAGAACTGATTAAAAGGGCTTCATTTTTATTATCTGTATTCATTGTTATTTTCCTGGCTATATCCTTTCCTCTTTTGTTTCTTATTTCATTATTTACAACCGATAAAATAAAAATAGCCTTATGGTTATTAAACCTGGTGGAAGCAATGCATTTAAATAAAATAATAAGTTTACAAAAGATAAAGACACTGTACTTTTTTAATTGTTATGAGAATGATGCTAATCTTCTCGCCTATTCACTTATGAAGAACAACATACGGATTGAAAAAATACCTTCTGAAGTGCCCCTTCAATTTTGGAATAAAATACTGGTTGCCAATTCTCTTAATATATGTTTTAAATATCAGCAGGACGAGTATGAAACCTATAAAGAAACTATTTTTGTTGACACAATTAAAAACTGGATTCCGGAAAACAGTCTACAGCTTGAACCGTTTTATTCGGGTCGAGAAAACAGTCCTTCGAAAAACACAATAGGATTTTATTCAAGTGGAATGTGGCTGAGAGCCGCAAAAGGAAGAATAGATTTAAAGGACAATGCGTTAGAAAATGAAAAATACCTTTTACAGTTATTGATAGATTTTACTAAGACAAACCCATTATATAAGCTCGTTGTTTTTTTGCATCCGATAGAAAAAGCTGAACCGGAAAAAACGAAAAACCATTATGAAAGTTTTAATTCTTCCCTTACTATTGCCAATATACTGAAAAACAATAACGAACAGTTTTATAATGCTGATGTGGCTGTAACATTATATTCCACCCTATCCTATGAACGTTTGTTCTGGGGTTTTAAAACCCTAATTTATCCCTTAGGACATGCTGGCTTTCCTTTACAGGAAAGCAATTTTAAAAATGTTTGCCTTACGAACGAAACAGAACTAACAGCTAAATTATTAACAGCACTTCAGCAAGACAATATCACATTTTTCAAACAAAACGGTATTGATTCCTACACTTATAATAACTATCCGTTTTTTCAAAGAAATTAAAAACAACAATATGATACTAGATACACTTGAAAATTCAGCACGTTACGAAAATCTAAATGTAAATTTTAAAAAAGGATTTGATTACCTGAAAACGATAACCGCGGCTAATTTTCCTGAACAGAAAAAAGAACTAAATGGCGAGGACCTCTTCGCACTATTCCACAAAGGGAATGGAAATGGCCCTGAGAATATTAAGCTGGAAGCGCATAATAAATACATCGACATCCATTATATAATTTCGGGTGAAGATCTTATGGCCCTTAAGAATACCACGCTATGCTGCGACATTAATAAAGCTTTCTCAGAAAAAGAAGATTATATTTTATACAATGATATACCTCAAAACCTTATAAAGATTCCAGAAAACCATTTTATGATTGTTTATCCTGAAGACGCGCATGCGCCTCTGCTGGGAACAACGGAAATTTATAAAATTATATTAAAAGTGAAAGTTTAACGAACACACTTAGTTATCATTTACCTCTTGCATTAAACTGCAATATTTTTAAAACAAAAAACAGTATTACTCTTTAACAACGTTTCTCATGTGCGGCATCTCAGTTTTTTTTCATAAACATTCGTTATCTGTACCTTTATATGAGCGATTCCTCATCTCAATGCACAAGATCGACCACCGTGGCCCTGATGATGAAGGGGTTGTATTGGTTAATACAAATACGGGTAATTTTAAGATTGTAAGAACACCTAAAACCCATATTGACATACAGAACACCTGCGATATCAATGAGGTAAACATTTCGGAGTATAATTTAATTTTAGGGCACAAACGATTAAGTATAATTGATCTGAGCACCCAGGGTCATCAGCCTATGCAGAATAAAGATAATTCATGGGTAGTGTTTAACGGAGAAATTTACAATTACATTGAAATTCGTGAAGAATTAAAATCCAGGGGTTCGGTGTTTACAACAAGCTCAGACACCGAAGTGCTATTGGAAGCCTACCGCGTTTGGGGATCTGCTTGCCAGAACAAATTTAACGGCATGTGGGCATTTTGTATTTGGGATAATGTAAATAAAAAGATTTTTATTTCTACCGATCGTTTCGGAGTTAAGAGCTTTTATTATGTTTCGTTTGAAGATAGCTTTGTATTAGGATCTGAAATAAAACAATTCAGTGAGTTTAAGGACTGGAATGGCGGGTTAAATAAGGAGCATCTTAAAAATTTATATGAGCATGGACTGTTAGATATAGATTCGACTACACCTTTTAATAATATTGAAAGGTTTAAAAAATCTCATTATTGTGATTTGGCTCCTCATCTCTACAATAATTCACTTCTTAAAAATCCTACAAAGTATTACTATATAAAAAAACAAGCCGTTCCTATAAATGAAAAAAATGCTATAGAACAATATCAGTCTATTTTAGATAGCGCTGTATCTCTTAGAATGCGTACCGATGTAAAATTCGGCTTTGCTCTTTCAGGAGGCGTGGATTCAAGCAGCATCATTTATACTGCTAAAAACATTCTGAGTAAACAAAACCGCTTAAACGAGCTAATCGGGTTATCAGCAATATTCCCGGGACATGAGCAGGCCGATG
>JAOQAF010000262.1 GCA_025963735.1 Bacteroidota bacterium | reverse complement strand
GAAAATTTTGTAAGTGAAAACATCAATGATATTTGCGCCTCTTATCAGCATCATTTAATTAAAGTGCTTTTAAAAAACGTAATAAAAGTTTTAAAGGATACAGGTATAACGGGTCTGGCAATTGCCGGCGGTGTTTCTGCCAACACGGAACTACGTGAGCAGGTGAAAAACCTGGAAACCAAGTTTGATATTAAAACGTTTATTCCTCCTTTTGAATACTGTACTGATAATGCTGCTATGATTGGGATTACAGGGTACTATAAATATCTGAAAAAAGAATTCAGCGGTTTAGATGTTATTCCCGTTACGCGAATGCGGATCTGATAGTACTCTTATGGGTTATCTAAATTAATTTAGCAAACTTGTCTCGCATAGCGTTCTTAGTGTAATGTATCGAATTTTAGTTTATCTTTAGGTGGTAAAATTATTTACAGTTATGAAAAAAATTATCCTCCTTCTTGTTCTGACTTTAACGACTCATTTTTACTTTTCTCAAAACGTTGGAATAGGCAATAATAATCCCCAATCTAAGTTACATGTAAGCGGTGCAATACGCTCCGATACTTTGATTGGCCCGGGTGTTCGCAATCTTTTCGCAGCGCCAAACGGACGGATTTATGACAGTCTTGTTTTACCTTCTACGCTTAACTGGGAAATTAACGGTAATTCAAATGTTGGTCCTTCAAATTTTTTAGGTACACTCAATGCCAATGATTTAATTTTTAAAACAAATAATACCGAAGTTGCGCGTTTTAAATCGGCAGGTAATTTTGGAATAGGAACAGCTAATCCTAACATTTCAGCACTGGTGGAAATGGTTTCTTCAACCGGCGGATTATTAATTCCCAGAATGACTACCGCGCAGCGCACCGCGATTGCCGCTCCTTCTGACGGTTTACTTGTGTACGACCTAACGGTTAGCTGCTTGTTTTTTTATAACGCTACTTTAACGGTATGGCAGTCTTTATGCTCGCCTCCGTTAGGTCCGGGCTCCGTTGATGTTAGCGGCACTTACCCTGCGCTTACTGTTGTTGGCTTGCAAACTATCCCGGTAGCCGCAACCACGCCAACAACCGGACAAATATTGCAGTTTAACGGTACCAACTGGTCTCCTTCTAACGGAACCTTTTGGAATTTGTTAGGAAATGCAGGAACAAACCCCGCTATTAATTTTTTAGGTTCTACTGATAACGTTGATCTTGTTTTCAGAACCAATAACACTGAACAAATGCGCGTTGCAACAAACGGAAATGTGGGCATTGGCACTTCTATACCAAATCAAAAATTACACGTTCTTGGTAATGTTCAGGCTCAGGAATTTTGGATAGTATCCGGAGCAGGGGATTTAAAAATTCATAATGCAGGTCTTGGAAACACAATGGCTTTTAATACTTCTGCCTTAGAACGTATGCGGATTGTTAATACCGGAGAAGTTGGTATAAATACAACCACACCCAGGGGCCTGTTTGATGTAACAAACGGTAATGCCGTAGTTGCTGATAATGTGTTCGCGCAAAATTCGTTTAATGTGGGCAGGTCTGCCAATCTTATTTATTCAGATAATATTGCTCCCTGGACGGATAACGGTTTTCGGGTTTACGACGGTAATTCTTTATCGCATTTAAGGCTTGAAGCTGTTGGTCAGTGCCAGATTCAGGCGTATACAACAACAGGCGCTGCTCCTAATCTCATGGAAACTCCGGGCAGCGAAGGCATTCTTTCGCTGAATCCTACAGGTGGCGGTGTAAGGGTGGGATTGCCGAATGGCTTATCTACCTGTATTAATCCGGCTTTGCCTGATAATCCAATTCATAAACTAACCGTGGGTTATGGTTATTTTGTTGCCGGCAATTACAATGCTGACCCTGTGGGAGGTCAGGCACCGGGAACTACGTGGATTGGCGGAGTAGGGGCTCTCGCCGTGGGAATGAACCGTAATGCAGGAAGAAGTCATGTTGATTTCTGGAACACTTCCGATGTAAGCCAGGCTGCTGCCAACGCGAATGTCGATCGTGGTTTTGAGTTCAGAGGTTATGATAATACTTACGCTGAGCGCACCATGGCACGAATTGACGGACTCGGCCAGTTTTTCAGTAATGGTACTTTCGCCATAAGCGATAAACGATTTAAGACAGATGTAACGCCTTTTAATGAATCTGTTTTAGAAAAGTTATTACAGGTAAAAACCTACACTTATAAAATGCACCAGCCGGTTTCTAAAAATGGAGGAGCTTTGGAAAAAGGCGCTGTTGTAAAGGAAAAAGATTTCGGAGTACTCGTTCAGGATTTTTATGAATTGTTTCCTGTGGTGGTAAATAAACCAAAAGATGAAAATAAAGAAACCTGGTCGGTTGATTACAGCCGCTTTAGTTTGTATTTATTGCAGGGTATGAAAGAACAACAGGCTATCATTGATCAGCAGAAAAAAGAGATTAATAAATTAAACGATAAATATAACGAACTGTTAAACCGGATATCAAAGCTTGAAAATAAATAATTCTGTAAAAGATTAGTTCAATAAAAACCATGAACCCTAAAAGAATATTATTCAGTACTATTACTTGTCTTCTTTCATTTATCTTCTATTCACAGAATGTTGGAATAGGAAACAATAATCCGCAATCGAAATTGCATGTGAGTGGCGCCATACGTTCAGATACCTTGATAGGCCCTGGTGTGAGAAATTTATTTGCAGCGCCGAACGGGCGGATCTACGACAGTTTGGTTGCACCTTCAACCCTTAACTGGGAAATTAACGGAAACTCAAACATTGGTGCGGCTAATTATCTTGGAACAACAAATGCCAATGATGTTATTTTTAAAACCAATAATACCGAACTTGCCCGTTTAAAAACAGCGGGTAATGTGGGAATTGGAACGCCGAATCCAAATGCTTCAGCATTAGTTGAAATGGTTTCTACCACGCGCGGACTCATTGTTTCTCAAATGACCAGCGCGCAGCGTTTGGCAATGGTAACGCCTGCCACCGGTGTTATGGTGGATGATATAACAGCGGGAATATTAATGAGGTATAACGGAACCCGATGGCTTGAAGTGGGCGGAGATCCTATTGGCACCGTCCAGGCTTTTTTAAAGAGCATGCCTTCAACGCCAATACTTCCCTGGGGTTGGGTAGAATGTAACGGTCAGGTATTAGCCGATCCTGAATCGCCGTATAACGGGCAAACCATTCCTGATTTAAATAACAGCCGGCGATTTTTACGCGGCGATCTCACCAGTGGAACTTTAGAGGCCGAAGATGTTATTTCACATACCCATACCGGTACTACTTCCGGCGCACCTAACCATGATCATGGCGGAAGCACGGGAAGCGTTAACAGTACCAACGGAAGGATTGTGCCCTGGGATGATAATTTTTCGCAGGATCAAATGGACGCGGCTACTACCGGAGCCCTTGGCAATGCTACTCCACCCGGAGGATTACCATGGAATGGACTTGGAACAGTTGGAAATTTTATTACCACTATCGATCAGCTCGATCATACGCATGTTATAAATCCGGATGGCGCGCATAATCATACTTTTACAACAAACTCAACAGGAGGAACGGAAACAAGGCCAATAAACATGAGTGTAGTTTGGATAATACGGATTAAATAATGCAGGCAAACCTAATGAATACAAGTAACTTTCATATTAAACGCTTTTGTGTTTTAATTATTCTGTTTTTAGGATTAAGATCAAATTCACAAAATGAATTTTTTAACAGCGGAGCATTAGTATCGGTTCAGAATGGTGGATTGGTGTATGTACAGGGCGAAGTTATTAATGCAGATAACGGTATAAATACCGGATCAATTTCTAATTCGGGAACCATTACATTATCTGGCGACTGGACCAACAATTCAGCTTCTTCAGCACTTTCGCCCAATACAGGTACTGTTGAATTGAATGGCGCGTTTCAACTTATAAAAGGAGCACAGCCAACCACGTTTAATAATCTTACTTTACTTGGCACTAACACAAAGCAACTAAACATTAATACTATAGTGGGAGGAACAAGTGGTGTATTAAATTTAACTTCACGTCCGCTTGACCTGAACAGCAACACGTTAGTTGTTACAAACCCCTTGCCTGTTGCCATAACAAGAACTAGCGGTTACATTATCAGTGAAACACCGGCAACACCCGGATATGGAATTGTGCAATGGAATGTTGGAAACAATACCGGCAATTATACTTATCCTTTTGGAACA
>JAOQAF010000083.1 GCA_025963735.1 Bacteroidota bacterium | reverse complement strand
TGAAGGGCGCGGCTTCAGAACATCATGAAGAGGCAACCGAAGAGCACCATGAAGCTTCTGATACCACTTCTGCAGCTCACGAGCATGGGCCAAAAGACGAAGCACCGCAGCACCACTAATACTACTTTAAATATTATGCAAAAGCCATTCTCAAAAGGAATGGCTTTTTGTTTGATTCTATTGAAACATTAAACACAGTGATCGAAAACATTGTGTTAACACTATAAACTCGAAAAAAGAAAATGAATTGCATTATCAGTCGGTCTGGAAAGAGTATTTCAAAAGCACTAATGCACAAGAGAAGAAAGAAAGAAAATCAAAATTTCAGCAAATACAAAAAAATGAATGGAAATATTTTATCGGTAAAGGTTAATAAATAAGGCTAATTAAAAACCCTAAACTAATTCTTCTGCCACTATATAATTTTTCGCTTATTTTTTTCTCTCACCAATTTGCTGGCGCCACATAGCATAATAAAGACCTTTTTCATTAATAAGATCTTCATGTTTTCCCTGCTCAATAATATGCCCTTGTTCTAAAACAACAATTTTATCGGCGTGCATGATAGTGCTTAAGCGGTGAGCAATAAGTATAGTGATCTGATCTTTACTCGCACTGATAGAGCGTATGGTTTCAGAAATTTCCTCCTCAGTAAGTGAATCAAGGGCGGAAGTTGCTTCATCAAATATGAGTAATTTCGGACCTCTTAAAAGTGAGCGGGCAATTGAAATCCGTTGTTTCTCGCCTCCGCTTAATTTAATACCACCTTCTCCAATGGTACTCATAATGCCGTTAGCAGCTCTTCGTAATAAATTCTGGCAAGCCGCCTTATTTAAAACTTCAATAATTTCCTGATCAGAAGCACTTGGCTTTACAAATAATAAATTATCTTTTATGGTGCCGCTGAATAACTGTGAGTCTTGCGATACAAGTCCCAGCTGCAAGCGAAGCTCCGTTAGGTTTATTTTAGTGGATTGAATGTTGTTATAAAGTACTGATCCGGTATTTGGCTGATATAATCCAAGAAGTAATTTAACCAAAGTGGTTTTGCCGCTTCCGCTGGGGCCAACAAAAGCAATGGTTTGGCCTGCTTTTATTTTAAGATTAATATTTTTAACAGCGTAACCCTGCGTGCTGTTATGACCGAACGACAGATCTTTGAATTCCACTTCTTTTATTTCGCCAAGATGGTCTGGGTGCGCCGGTACATCTTCAGACCGCGCTCCCATTAGTTTCGCGAAATTATCCATGCTCACTTTGGTTTCATTATACATGGCAATAGCGTTGCCTAATTCCTGCAAAGGATTAAAAATAAAAAATGAAAAAAACATTAAAGTCACCAGGTCACCAATTTTTATAACACCATTAAATAAAAAACAATACAGTGCAAATACCAGACAGGTGCGTACGAAATGAACGGTTGTTCCCTGAATAAAACCGAGCGAACGGATAAAACGTACTTTTTTTAATTCCAATCCTAGTATTTTTAAGGTTGTAAGGTTGAGTCGTTTTTCTTCCTGCTCAACAAGACCAAGGCTTTTAACCAATTCAATATTTCTGAGAGATTCGGTAGTGGCGCCGGCCAAAGCAGTTGTTTCGCCAATAATTTGTTTTGAAATGGTTTTTATTTTTTTTCCAAGAAAGGAACTTATTCCGGCGATTATTGGTACCGTGGCCAGAAACAATGGACCCAAAAGCCAATGGATGTTCACCGCATAAACTACCACAAATATGATTCCGATAAGGAATTGAAAAATGAGCGAAATAAAAATATTTACAAAACGTTCGGTATCTGTTTTTACTTTTTGAAGTTTGCCGAGAGTCTCACCGCTGCGCTGATCTTCAAAATCCTGATAGGGTAGGGATAAGGCTTTTTTAATTCCATCGGTGTACATATGCGCTCCCGTTCTTTGAATAACAATATTGGCAAAGTAATCCTGGAAATTTTTCGCAATACGCGACATCATAGCCGCGCCGACAGAAAGACCAAGAAAGAAAACGAGATTTTGCGCAAACTCATTAAAAGTAGCGCCAACTTTCCAGTAACGCATGCCGCTATCATCCAGGTGTGGCATGCTGAATTTATTAATGAGCTTTCCTGTAATGATGGAATCACACAAAGAAAAACACTGATTAATGGCTGCAAGAAGCAGGGCAAGAAATAACAGGTTTTTATGCTGTTTTAAATAACTGATAAGTATTTTCACGGGGCAAATTTACGATTTTTGACGGGCTGTACTTAATTGTAATTAAGACTGTTGTTAAATAAAGCAATGGGTCTTTGCGATGTATTATTTGACTTTTAATTAGGATAACAGAGTCATTTAAAATGGCCCCTCCTCAGTTACACATGAATATGGTTTTTAATGTGAATTTATGGTCACACGTTTTTGATGAAAGCTGAAATATCGGGACATCTTTGGGGAATTTACAGATACCCAACCTTTTTAAACCTGGCACAAGTTTTTTAAAGAATTTTTAATCATTATTTATATAACATGCGACTCAACTTTTTAATTATTTCATCTGTTCTTATGTTGCAGCTGACGTTAGCACAGAACAATAGTTCCACTGTAACAACGGGCAACGGAACTCTAACAACCATGGGTACTTCTCCTTCAACAGGCACTGTTTCCTTATCTGATCAATCCTCTGTTCCATCAACAGTCGCATTAACCGACGGCACTATAATGGATTATAAAAGTGTGTACGAAAGTGCTACACTTGAGGAGGAGGTTAAAATGGCAACCGAGAGATTTTCACTCACTAAAGCCCAGCAGGATGTTTGGCTGACGGAAGCTGCCGACCGCCGTGTAGCAGAAAAAAGAGCTCACGAGCAACTGGAGTCAAAAGACGCAAATATTAATAAAGACAATGTGTACAAAGGATTAAGAGGGTCACAAAATACGTTTTATCAAAAAATTACCGGCTACCTTTCACCGTCGCAAAAACAAGCCATGGAAACAGACCGGGCCATCTTAGAGGAAAAGCGTAAAAGGGTAGCAAAGCTGCCTCCTCCGGTGCCAACGGTTACTGTGATACCCGTAGATTCGGTTGCGATTAAAGCCGCCGAAAAGGAAAAGACCCAGGGTAAAAAATCCAAAAAGAAGAAAAAACCTGTTGGCGCTTAGCAACATTCGGGGTTCAGGAGATGTCTGAAAAGACCCTTCTTTGCACTTTTTTAAGATTACAGTTTAAGATCACAGTTATTGTGCCTTCGAGAACCTCAGGAACCAATCTTCGGCTCCAACCTTCGTAGTCCTCAACAGCCATCATTTATTTTATGGTTATTGCGCTGTCCACCCGCCATCAAC
>JAOQAF010000081.1 GCA_025963735.1 Bacteroidota bacterium | reverse complement strand
AAGAGCCGGCTAATTATTATTACCGCGGTTTGTCTTATTGTGAAACGGGTCAGTATGAAAAAGGGATAAGCGATCTTTCAAAAACCATCAGCTTAAAGCCGGCGCTTTACGAAACTTACCTCGACAGAGCCATTGCATATAATTTCACTAAAAAGTATGATAAAGCATTGCTTGACATCAATATTTTTATAAAAAACAATCCCGCCGATCCAAGAGGATATTTTAACCGGGGTGATGTATTTGAAAAAGCAAATAAGATTGACAAAGCGCTGGCTGATTACAATAGAACCATTTCGCTTGATACCGCTTTTTACGATGCCTATTGTAACCGCGCAGCAATTTTTCTTTATTTAAAAAAGAACGAAGAAGCGATTAAAGATTATACGCACGCTATTCAGCTTGATTCTTCCGATATCCGTAATTATTTTGGGAGGGCAGAAGCATTTAGGAATTTAAATCAACCACTCGATGCCATTGCTGATTACAAAATAATACTGGAGATCTTTCCAAATCTCGATAAAGCCATTTATGATTTGGCAACAACTTATTACGAAGCAAAAGAATATGATAATGCACTTTTGAATTATACCCGTTATATTTCATTAGATCCAAAAAAAACGGAAGGGTATCTAGCACGTGCCAGAGTTTACGATGCGCTGGGCGATAAGGAGAATGCTGCAAACGATAGGGTTAAGGGAAGGGTAAAATAGTAGCATCTAATCTTTTATCAATTTCAAAATACTCATTCTGTTTTCGGTTTTCAAATGAATAAAATAAATTCCTGAAGAGAGAAAACTTAAATCTATTTTATTCTGTACAATAGGCGAGGCATACATTATTTCACCTAAGGTGTTCATTATTTCTAATTCACAATTTTCTGTTTTAGAATTTATTTCAATTTCAAGAAAATTTTTAAATGGATTTGGATAGAGCTTAACTGAATTTTTATTATTTGAAAAGTTATTAAACCCTGTACATTCTGATTTTGGAATATTATAAGCAGCGCGGCTTAAGCCATGTGTTGAACTTTTATTGCCTAAGGATGGTCCTGATAAAGAGAAATTACTTCCAGCTCCTATAACATTCGGATTGTTTATAACCGTTAAGCTGGATGAGCCTGGTTTTGCAATGTATACAAGGCTGTCAGGGCCTAATTCCATATAACCAAAGTTATAACCACCTCCGGGCGCGGTATATAAAATTACCTGCGAATTGGGTACGGCCATTTGAGTAAATACGCTTAGATCATATTGATAAACTCCGGCATTTAAAAGATTATCTACATATAACTTTTTACTGTCGGGCGAAAAAGCACTGCCCCAGGCGTTTCCTGCACTTCCCGGTATCGTGATTAAATTAGAAACAATCCCCGTATTGATATTAAGATCAAACAATTCATATTTGTCCTGGCAGGTTAAAGCATTAACTATTTTTTTACCGTTGGGCGAAATTGTGAGTTGTCCCATGGCATCGTGCACTGCTCCATAAGATCCGCAGTTATGAATGCTTCCAATGCTCGATACAACCGATTGTGTAGCAATAGAAGAAGCGTCAATTTTAAATCCAACAAACTGGTCAGACTGCCACTTGTGTGAAAATAACCAGTAAAAATTTCCATTAGGGTTATAATATGCACAAAGTTTTTCTGTCCAACCGCTTCCAAGTGAAATGTTCTTTTTTGTAGATACTACGTCGCCTAAACCTCCGTCTAAAGACACATCAACAACCGTATAATTCAAATAACCCGGACTTGAATATTCAGTTACATGAAATATTACATATTTGTTAGGGTCACAAGGAATAGGAATGATGATAGCACATTGTCCTGCACTATTATGCCCGATCAAACCTGATCCATTTGGCATTACCAAATGATTTTTATTCAAAACATTTTGGCCCTCAGTATAAAATAATAAGTTCCCCTGGCTATCAGAAATGGTAGTCGTGTTATCAGGACCGCTAACCTGCCCGTTAGTGAGCGGTGATGTTGGATTCGTATTAAAGTTAAGGCCTGCGTTGCTCCCAAAATACCAGGTATTGGTTTTTTGTGAAAATATTAATGATGTTAAAGAAATAAATAAAAGAGATAAAATATTTTTTGTTGAAAGCATTCTCAGTAGAGTTAGTTAATTATAAATATAAATATTTTAAATACCCCTTCCAATTTCTTTCTATCTTTATGTTGTTTTGACCTTTATTACAGGATTAAGTTTTGAATATGAATTCACTAATACTTCTGAGAGGCCTTCCGGGCAGTGGTAAATCAACTCTTGCAAAAGAATTAAGTGAAAGCGGAAAGCATCCTGTTTTTTCAATTGATGATTATTTTACTTCTGCGGAAGGTGAGTACCGCTTTGAGTTCGAAAAAAATCATCTCGCTTATAAAAATTGTGAACTTAATACCAATCAAGCGATGCAAAGTAAGGCAACTAAAATTTTTATCGATAACGTGTTTAGTCTCGAATGGGAAATGGAACCTTATTTTAAAATGGCGGCTGAATTTAATTACCGCGTCTTTGTTCTGACTGTCGAAAATCGTCATCACAACAAGAACATACATCATGTTAGCGACGATCAAATAAAACGCATGGCCGAAAAATACAAGGTTGTTTTGCTTTAGAACTTTCAAACTATACTTCAAACTTTTTCGTGTATCTTTAAACAGAAATTTTATTATACCTCCATGAAACAATTTTTACTCTTCATTCTTGCTGTTCAGGTAACATTCGCAGGCGCGCAAACAACTGATGCTGCCGGAAAAAAGCAGGGATACTGGAAAAAGAAAGATGAAAAAACCAATAAGCTTATTTATGAAGGATTGTTCAAAGATGATAAGCCGGTAGGTAAATTCAAATATTATTATCCTAACGATTCGGTTCAGGCTGTTATGAATTTTAAGGAAGGTGGAAAAATTGCATACGCTAAATTGTTTCATCCTACCGGAAAACGAATGGGAGAAGGAAAATATGTGAAAGAGATTAAAGACAGCGTATGGATCTTTTACGATGAGAATGGAACACTTCTTTCAAAAGATAAATACGTAATGGGAAAAAAAGATGGGGTGAGTTACGTTTATCTACCCGATGGAAATCTGGCGGAAGAACGGAATTATAAAATGGATGTGATGCACGGGCCGTTTAAACAATATTACGACGGTAAAAAACTGAAAGGTGAAGGTACATACGTAAATGGAAACATGGATGGGAAAGCGGTTTATTACTTTCCGAATGGAATTGAAGTAGCCGCTGGGTATTATAAAAACGGGCTTAAAAATGGTCCGTGGGTTTACAAAGATGAAAAAGGAAAAATAAAGGAAAAGGAATTATACAAGAACGGAGAACTGGCTTCGAAAAAAGAGACAGAAGAATTTTTCAATAAAAATAAACCTAAAGAAAAGTCTGCCGATAACCTTGCAAAGCCTGAAAAAAAGGCCAAAGGAACGCACTGATTCTGTAAAAATTAACGTTAGTTTAAGAACGTTTATTCCTTAACAAAGCGCTTTTTTCCTACCTTTACAGCCAATGAGCAAGCATGGTAAAGTTTTAGTGGCAATGAGCGGTGGTATTGATAGCAGTGTAACCGCTATGATGCTTCATGAGCAGGGTTATGATGTAATTGGCATCACCATGAAAACCTGGGACTATGAAAGCTCAGGGTCCAGCAAACGCGAAACAGGTTGCTGCAGCCTCGATAGCATTAACGATGCGCGTTCCATGGCTGTTAACTTTGGTTTTCCGCATTATATTCTTGATATCCGCGCCGAGTTTGGTGAATTCATCATAAACAATTTTGTAGAAGAGTATTTGGCAGGAAGAACTCCAAATCCTTGTGTACTCTGTAATACGCATATCAAATGGGATGCGCTTTTAAAACGTGCCGATATGCTCGATTGT
The DNA here is from genome assembly GCA_025963735.1 of Bacteroidota bacterium. Lineage (GTDB taxonomy): Bacteria > Bacteroidota > Bacteroidia > B-17B0 > Aurantibacillaceae > Aurantibacillus. The sequence goes on along the minus strand of JAOQAF010000081.1, from coordinate 11,307 downwards.
GAATTTATTGCAACGGGCCATTATGCCCGGCTTCGCGAAGAAAGTAAACGCAAGGTTATATTTAAAGGTCTTGATCAATCCAAAGATCAGACTTATGTGCTTTGGGGGCTTGATCAGGAATGTCTTAAGCGCACCATGTTTCCGCTGGGAGGTTTTAAAAAAACCGAAATCAAGCAAATGGCCAAAGATGCAGGTTTTTTTGATCTCGCCAATAAAAGTGAGAGCTACGATATTTGTTTTGTACCTGATAATGATTACCGCTCCTTTTTGAAGCACCGTATTCCTGATCTGGAAAAGAAAGTGGATGGAGGTGATTTTATTTTCAAAGGAAAAAAAGTGGGAACACATCGCGGATATCCATTCTTTACGGTTGGTCAGCGCAAAGGTTTAGAAATTGCCCTTGGATCGCCGGTATTTGTTAAAGAAATTGTTCCCGAAACAAACACTGTAGTTTTAGGTGATAAGGAAGATCTTGAAGAAAATCATTTGCAGGTGCGGGATTTTAATATCAGTAAATATGAAAGGCTGCCGGACGATTTTGTTGGATTAACAAAAATACGCTATAAAGATGCCGGAACCCTGGCAACTATTAACACGATTGGAGATAAACTGGATGTTATTTTCCACTCCTCCGTATCAGGCGTAGCGCCCGGACAAAGTGCTGTTATTTATGAAGGCGATGATCTTGTGGGCGGTGGGTTTATTGATCGCAAAAAATTAATTATATAATCTTTTTGCCAACAGTCTCCATTGAATAATGGGGATAGTTTTCCGTTTGTTTATTTGCTTTATTCTGTTAATTTTACAACACAAAATTTAACCAGATTTTTATGAAGAAAGCGTACGTTTTTCCGGGGCAGGGATCTCAGTTTCCCGGAATGGGCAAGGACCTTTATGAAGGACATGCTTTAGCAAAAGAGCTTTTTGAAAATGCCAACTCTATTTTAGGATTCAGAATCAGCGATATTATGTTCAATGGTACTGAAGAGGAACTGAAACAAACCAGAATCACTCAGCCTGCCATATTTCTGCATTCTGTTATTTTGGCCGCTGTTAATGCCGAAAGCTTTAGGCCGGACATGGTGGCGGGCCACTCATTGGGGGAGTTCTCTGCATTGGTAGCAAATAAAACCCTTACCCTGGAAAGTGCTTTACAACTGGTTTACAAGCGTGCCATGGCAATGCAAAAAGCCTGTGAGTCAAATCCGGGAACCATGGCAGCCATTTTAAATCTTGATGATAAAATTGTTGAGGATATTTGCGCTGAAGTTTCAACCGCTGGAAATACTGTAGTTGCAGCAAACTATAATTGTCCGGGTCAACTTGTTATTTCAGGAAGCATCGAGGGGGTTAATCAGGCCTGCGAAAAACTAAAAGCTGCCGGCGCTAAACGTGCTTTAATACTTCCTGTTGGAGGGGCTTTCCATTCTCCTTTAATGGAGCCGGCCCGCATAGAATTAGAATCTGCGATCAACACAACAAATTTTAACTCACCGGTTTATCCGGTTTATCAAAATGTAAGCGCGAGTGCGGTTTCTAATCCTGACACGATTAAAAAAAATCTTATTGCGCAGCTAACATTGCCGGTTAAATGGACACAAAGCGTGCAGCAAATGGTTACAGACGGCGCTACACAGTTTATTGAAGTTGGACCAGGTAAAGTTTTACAGGGACTGGTTAAAAAAATAAGCGCAGGGGCTGAAGCGGCAAGTGTTTAAAGGCAAACGTTATAAACAATATCCTTATCATATGGAATTTAAAAAAGGGATGCACTCTATGAAAAAAATAATTTTTGTTTTTGTTACATTCATTACTTTAAATTCGAGCGCTCAGTTTTTCAGGGGCTTTGGTATTTTTGGTGCGGGAACCGAATCCATGCACCGGTATAAAAATACAGATGAAAATAAAAAAGATTTTGAAAACGATAATCCTTTAAATTATAATCCAGCGTACTATTATCCGCAATCACATTTTTCTCACGAATATTTTAATTGGGGTGCCGGAATTTTTGCCGAGTTTGGAAGAAGAGACAAAGCGCGCTGGCAAACAGAGATTGAGTATACACATAAAGGAGCAAAAGAACGGGAGGTTATTGATCTGTTTACCGGCACACGAAATACCGACTATGGGGTGAATAAATACACCTACATCCAATGGAATAATTATCTTAAATATTTTTCGCCTTTCGGACTGTCCTCTAATTTTTATTTAATGCCCGGAATTAGGCTTGAATATTTATTTGGCTCGAGTGCTTCTGTATTTACCCCGGTAAGTGGCGCCTTTCCTAAATTCTGGTTCAGTGGTAATTTAGGTTTGGGTTACGAATTTCCTTTGTTTAAAAAGATAAGCATGTTTACTGAGTATCATTGGAACCCTGATATTATCACGCATACTACAAATAATATTAAAGTACGCAATCGTACGTTTGAATTAAGAGTAGGGTTAATGTATCGTCCTAAAAAACGTAGTATTGATGATTGCAACGCGCCAAGGTATAATGGCCCGGCCTATTAATTTTTTCTAAAACTATAATGTATGGTAATGACCAAAGATGTTTTATTTTCTTTAACTAAAGGAGCTTTTGCACCGCAGGAAGAGATGCTTGAAGTTGCCCGGAAAAAAGGCAAATTATTTATCGGCATTCCCAAGGAGATAGCTTTCCAGGAAAACCGCGTGGCGCTTGTTCCGGATGCTGTTGCTTTATTGGTAAATAACGGACATAAAGTTGTTATAGAAGCCGGGGCAGGCAAAGCTGCAAATTTTGATGATACAGATTACAGTGAGGCAGGCGCGGAAATAGTTTACTCACCTGTTGATGTATATAAAGCGGATTGTATTTTTAAAATAGCACCACCTACAATTGAGGAAGTGGAAATGATGCAGCCCAAGCAAACACTTTTCAGCGCTTTGCAATTAAGCGTACAGCCGCAGGATTTTCTAAAAAAATTAATATCAAAAAAATTAAACTGCGTTGCGTTTGATCTTATAATTGACGAAGCGGGTATTTTTCCTGTGATTCGTGCGATGGGTGAAATAGCCGGTGGCGCAAGTTTGTTAATAGCTGCTGAATTATTAAGTAATGTCAACAATGGGGTAGGGTCTATCCTGGGGGGGATCAGTGGAATTTCTCCTACAGAAGTGGTTATCATCGGCGCTGGAACTGTAGGTGAATTCGCAGCACGTGCGGCCATTGGGTTAGGGGCAACCGTAAAAGTGTTTGATAATTCTACTTCGCGCTTACGAAGATTGCAGAATCAGTTGGGAGCAAGGGTATTTACTTCGGTTATAGTGCCAAAAGTTTTAGAAAAACATTTGCGTTCCGCAGATGTGGCCATAGGTGCAATGCGTGCTACCAAAGGTCGTGCACCATGTATTGTTACGGAAAATATGGTTAGCGAAATGAAAACTGGAAGCGTGATAGTAGATGTTAGTATTGATCAGGGAGGCGTTTTTGAAACGTCGGAGGTAACTAATCATACAAAACCGGTATTCAGAAAACATGGTGTTATTCATTATTGCGTTCCTAATATCAACAGTCGTGTGGCCCGCACTGCTTCTTACGCTTTAAGCAATATCTTTTCGCAGATTATTTTAAACATGGGCGATGAAGGAGGCTTTGATAGTATAGTAAGAAAAGATGCCGGCTTAAGAAATGGCGTTTATATTTATAACGGAATACTCACCAATCAGTATTTAGGTGAAGCGTTCAATTTGCCGTTTAAAGATATTAATCTATTAATGGCAGCTATTTAGTCAAACCTCAAATTCTCTTTAATCCTTTCCAATGCTGTAATTGTTCTGGAAAATTGGGGTAAAATTCTGCTGGAAATTGCAATTAAGTATTAAAAAATTTGACAGATATTGTAGATAGCTGTTGTGTTTGAGTACCGAGATGAAATTCATAATGTGTGTGGTGGCCAGACCCGTCGCTGAGCGTGGGTAGGGTGAATTGATTTTTCGTAAGAAAGGCAGCAAAGGCGCTTGTCGTTAAAATTTTTAACTGTTTGAAATATTCAGAGGGTTAAAATTTTTTTACTTTGCTAGTCTTTCAATAAAAATCAAGAGCGCGTGGACAGATCGACGGGTCTTGATTTTTGTTTACTTTTCATCTAAGGAAAAGTAAAAAGAAAGGAAAAAGATTTTTTGAGGAACGACTATTTAAAAAGAAACCGTATGAACACAAAAAAACCGCGAAGCAATTCGCGGTTTTTTTTGAATAATAATTTCTTTTTTTTATGCACGTCCTAATTTGTAAAGCATTACTTCATGAGACCAAAGAGCCCCGGCGAAAGTATCTTTAGATAAATAGGGAAGATTAAATTCTTCGGCAGTTTGTTTTACGATACCTGAAATTTTAGAGTAATGAACGTGGCAAATAGTAGGGAACAAATGATGTTCCACCTGATAATTTAATCCACCCACTAACCATGAAAATACAGCATCGCGCGTGGCAAAATTCATTGTAGTTTTCATTTGATGAACTGCCCAGTCGTTTTCAAGATCTCCGGTATTGCTTGGCAACGGAAACTCCGTTTCATTGGCAACGTGCGCAGGCTGAAAAATAGCGGCTAATACAAAACCCGCGATGTAATGAATTATTAAATATCCAACAAGCCAGTTTAAAAGCGTCATTTCTTTAACCAGGATGTAAGGTAAAAACATGAATGCGAAATAAAGGACTTTAGATAATATAATAATACCAATTTCTTTTTTATAAGTTGTTTTCATTCCTGCAAGTAAACCGCGCTGATGATAACGTTTGATTTGTTTAAAGTCTTTAGTGGTTGACCACATTAAAGTCATCATACCATAAAAAAACCAGGCATAAAGAAATTGTAATTTATGAACTGACTTTCTTTCCGCGTGTGGTTCAAATCTCATAAATCCCGGAGGCATAATATCTTCATCATGATTATGCACGTTGGTATAAGTATGGTGGATAACGTTATGCTGAATTCTCCAGTTAATGGAATGCCCTCCTAAAAGATTGGTGGTAAAGCATAATATGGAGTTAAGCGTTTTGTTTGTACTGTAACTCCCGTGATTTGCGTCGTGCATAACACATAAACCTACACCGGCCATGGAAAGCCCCATTAAAGTGGATAATAAAAGCCAGGCAAGCTTTCCTTCAAAAACATTTGCGCAAATAAGAATAAAAGGAACAAAATAACAACCCAGCATAAACACTGTTTTTAAGTACATGTTAAGATTGCCTGTTTTACTTAAATTGTTTTCTTTAAAATAAAGATCAACGCGTTTTTTTAATTCGGTATAAAATTGCCGGTTCGAATTATTAAATTTTATCATTGGTTTTGCTTCCATGTTTTGGTACTTATAAATTAGTTAATAATAAATTTTATAGGCTGTTAAAGATAGCTCTTTTTAGCGGAAGAAAAAAATTAGTGCCCGGTAATTTTAACAACAAATTGTTTAACACTGTTGGTGTCTGAATATTTTCTTCGCACAAAGGTTAATGTTGTTTCTCCAACTGCAAGTGTTTTAAAATTATAATCTACACCCTTCGTGTTTCCGCGCCACACCGTATTAAAATTATCAATGATCTTTTTATCGTAATTATCCTGCAACTGCCATGTATAGCCACTTTGATGCTCCTCCGGTAAATTAATCCTGTATTTCTTATTAATTGAAATTGTATTTATTTGTGGAATTTCATTCTCAATTTTTTCGTAGTTACATGCCGAAAAAATTAATAAGCCAGTGACAAGAAAAATAAATTTTTTTATCATATTTCTCATAAGGTTATTGTTTGTTAAATGGAAGAATACCGTTTTCTCAAAAACCATTCAGTACTTAATATTATCAAAATAATTAAGAACATCCATTTTAAATCAATTATGTTAGTGGTTAAGTTTGTTGAATATGTTATCGGTTTAATTAATTGGTTTTTTAAAATTTCTTCCTTTAGTTTTTTTAATTCCGAAGGATAAAAAAGTTTTCCTCCGGTATGTGACGAAATTTGATGAAGCAATTGATGATTAGCCACTGTATTTATTTTCTCTGCAATTATTTCCTTAACCAATATGCTTTCTTTTTTTACGAAAATTTCATTATCAATTTTAACTTTGGCTTCGTATTTATATTCACCTGAAGGTAGAAATCCTAAATTTAATCTGTACCCGTTTGAAGATTTGCTAAAAGTGTAATTGAATTGTTTGTTCGCGTTATTTGTTAATATTAATGTAACATCTGGTTCGGTAATTAATTCATAAGACTTGTTATAAACTTCGGCGTCAATTTCAACTGTTTCGTTTTCATTTACAACTTTAGGCGATGTAATCCTGAAAAAACTTTTATCGCTTTTAACTGAGAGGTATTGAATTGTTTTGCTTATCAATTCATTAAAAAGGTTGGTGTTATTATGTTCTGCAAAATCCCTCATTTTCCATTTCCACAGGCCATCACCAATAAATACAGCGGTTTTCATGCCATTTAATTCTGAATATAAAAAAGCCGGATTTTCGGTTTCTACCACTCCTATTTTTTGATTGATCAGCGAATGTGATCCATTATTCAAACTGTAATTACCGAAAGCAGTTTTTACTGCCGGAAGTTCATGAATAAATTTTTTAAGCTCCTCACTTATGGTGAATAATCCAAATGATTTATTATAAACTGCTTCAGCTTCGTTTTGACGGTTAAGCGCTCCGCTTATTTTCACGCCGGGTAAATTTTCATTGGTGGATGGATCAACAATCCAAACAGGAATTGTATTGTTTTTACAATCGCTGAACAATTGCTCGTTAGCAGCAGAATACCCGTGGATTATAACGAGGCTATAAGGTTTTATTGGCTTTTTAAAATCAGGAATTAAGCCGTATTCCACTCCATAATTCCCGTTACTTAAAATTGCTTCTTTAATAGCAGATACATCAGGATGAGGGTAATTGGCGAGCAAAAGAATTTTTGACCGGTTATCAATAACTTCTATCACAAATGATTGATGATTGTTTGAAACATTTTTTTCTCCCTCCTGAATACTTGTTTTAACATGATAATGTTGTATTCCTGGAACTGTTGCGTTAAGAGTGAAGGTGAGAGTGCCCAAAAAATTTTCTGAGTTAACTTTTACTTCCTGTGTCAGCACTTTTCCATTAGGCTCAGTTAAACTAACGGTTACCATCTTGCCGAGATATTTTTTTGAGCTCAGGATAACCTCTACGGGAAAAATATTTCCGGAATAGGCAAACTGATTATGGTTTATTTTTTGAATGGCAACGTCTCTTAATTCCGTTGTGTCGCCTAATCCAATGGTATAAACCGGAAACTGAAGTTTTTCGGCGTTATAAACCGGATTGGCACCTTTGTTATAAATACCATCGCTCACAAGGATGAGAGCCCCGATATTTTGATTGGAATAATTATTTTCAATGTCAGAAATTAAGTTGTCAATATCGGTTTCTTTCTCTGAAAAATCCGGCGCTTCTTCACTTATCCCCGAAGTGTTACCAAACAATATTGTTTTTAAAGAATAATCTTTATTTAGTTCTTTTTTGAAAGAGTTGAGGTTAGGTAAAAATTCATTTCTGATATACGAACTGTCGGGCCCCGCAGGAATAGATCGTGAATTATCGAGGGCAAGAAGGATAATGGGGTTCTGCGTTTCATTTTTCAATTGCCTGAAAAAAACATTGAGCAGCAAAAAAGTAATAAACGAAGAACTTAGAAAGCGCAGAAATGTCATAACATACAACACGTTTCCTGGCACATCGTTATTTTTTTTGTTATGGTAATAAAGTAAACCTGCAAAGGCTACACCGCATAAAAGGCAGGGGAGTATAAAATACCACGGGCAATTAAATATGAAATTGGAGAACAATTCTTTTATGCCTTTCTCTTTTTATTAGGTTAACATGCCGCCGCACACATTTATGCATTGGCCGGTAATATAAGCACTCATGTCGCTTGCGAGAAATAATGTGAGGTTGGCTACATCTTCGCTGGTTCCGCCTCTTTTAAGCGGAATAGAATCACGCCATTGCTGAACCACTTTTTCGTCCAGCTTGCCTGTCATTTCCGTTTCAATAAATCCGGGAGCAATTGCGTTGCAGCGTATATTGCGCGATCCTAATTCAATAGCTATGGATTTTGTAAAGCCAATTATTCCGGCTTTTGAGGCAGAGTAATTACTTTGTCCGGCGTTTCCTTTAACACCTACAACGGAACTCATATTAATAATAGATCCTTTTTTTGCTTTTAGCATAGGGCGTTGTACAGCTTTGGTAAGGTTAAAAACAGATTTAAGGTTGGCATTTATAACTTCATCCCATTGTTGTTCGCTCATGCGCATAAGTAATGTATCCCGTGTAATTCCTGCATTATTAACCAATACGTCAATAGTTCCGAATTCATTTACTACAGAAGTTATTAATTCATCCGCCGCTTTAAAATCACCTGCATCGCTTTTATAACCTTTTGCTTTTATTCCATAGGTTAAAAGTTCGTCTTCCAGAGCTTTAGCCTTTTCCTCAGAACTAACATAAGTAAATGCCACATTAGCTCCATTTTTTGCAAAGGAAAGAGCTATACCTTTACCAATTCCGCGGGTGGCGCCTGTAATCAGTGCTACCTTATTTTGTAATAGATTCATAAGTGAATGTTAAATTTCAAAGATAAGACATAAATTAAAGAAAATAGATTTCAAATTTTAACATTTTTTAAAATGTGGCACGGTACTTGTTTAATTTTTGTTAAATTAATTTTATTTCTATTTTTACACGCTATATAAAAACAAATGAAACATACAAAAACTTTACTTGCGGCTTTCTTATTGATGATTGTGACTGTCACAAAATTAACGGGTCAGAATTCCGAAAACGATTTTAAAACGGCTTATATTTTCTCTTCAGATTCTCTTAATGGATTTGACGAACAATCTGCCTCAGCGATGGCTTTAGCAAATGCCTGTTATGGTAAGGAGTTTAAAGTATTTATGAATCGTGAAAAGAGAAGGTTCATTATCAATAAATATAATATTCACATACCTGCTCAGCAAGAGGTAATTAATTATACGCCTTCAGTATCCGATGCTCCGGTTTCTAATGGCAAGAGCATGGTATTAAGTAGCGGGTCCTGTAATAATGATGATTTTGAAGATGCTCAAACTAATGCCGGTCCTCAAGTCGGAGGTGTAGTTAATGGCTGGGCTATTTTCGGAGGGTCGACTGCTAATTACTGTGCGCCGTCTGCAAATGGGTCAACAAACACCTATACCGTGTTTAATTCAATGACAATCGATCCTATAATGATTGCACCAAATAATACCATAGCTTCTTATTATGATGCTAATTCATTTAATCAACCCGCGGGTAGCTGTTTTATAAGGTTAAACAATGATATTGCTGGTTCTAAGGTGGTAAAAGCGTCTAAAACATATACAATTTCACCCAATAATGCTGTTTTCCGATATGCGTATAAAGCAGTTATTTCAAATCCAAACCATTCTTGTTGTGATCAGCCCGGTTTTCACATTAAGGTTACAATTACTAATACGGCGACTTCGCAATCTACTTTGATGGCCTGTCCAAATATATCAGTTGCTGCGGGAACAGCTTGCGGCCCTGCCACACCGGGGTTTGTTACTGGAAATCTTTTAAATGGTAGTCCAAGCAGTTATAATCCAAACTGGGTACCGGGTTCTTTGGATCTTTCGGGTTATATCGGTTTTGCTGTTAAACTAGATGTTTATGCGATTGACTGCGCTCTTGGCGGCCATGCAGGTTATGTTTATTTTGACGCATTATGTTCGCCAATGACTATTGTGGGAAATGGCCAGGGCTTCCCGGCAGGTTCTCCAAGTATTACCATACCTACCTGTGGGGCTGCAGGAGGCACCCTTACTGCCCCTCCTGGTCTAGGGCCATATAGCTGGAATTCGACACAAATCTCTATTCCTCCTGGATATACCTCACCTTCCTTTACAAATCAGACTCTTATAACCAATCAATCTGGTACACTTTCACTAACTATGAATCCGGCCGGATCATGTTCAGTAATAACAAAAATATTAACTGTTACTATAACACCCGCACCAATTGCGTTGGCAAGTGCTACCCAAGCAAGTTGTACGAATTCTTTATCAGCCGCTTCATTAACCACGGCCGGTTCTGCTTCGGTAAACCCCGTAATTACGTGGAGCCCTGCTCCGGGTATGATTTCTCCAAACTCCTATTCTGCTACCGGCCTTGCGGTTGGTATTACCACTATTTCAGTTACGGATAACAATGGCTGTCAGACACAAGCTACTTTAAATATATTATCAACGCCGCCCCCGGTCACTTTTCAGGTAAATAACCTTTCGGGCTCTTACAGTTTATCTTGCATAAACCCTACCATTGATATGAGCGCGACAACAGGCTATACTTATGGGACGCTTAGTTATAATTGGTCAAGCGTGAGTTTTACATCTAACGGTAATCCAATTAACCTCAATCAGCCTGGTACGTATAATGTTTGTGGTATTGATGCCGTAACGTCTTGTTCGGCCTGTCAAACATTTACAATTTATCAGGATTTTGCGGTACCAACAAATTCTGTTAACCCAACAACCCAGGTTATAACCTGCAACACTGTAAGCGCAGCAACCTTTACAAGTGCTGCCCAAAATCCCACTGTTAATATAGTTCAAAACTGGTATAGTCCTCAGAACCCCTATCCTGTTGGTCCACCCGCCGCTAGTACTAATAACCAGTTCTCTCCTTTTGTGGCTGGTTCCCCAGGTATCTATACTGTTGAGGTTTGTAATTTAGTGAATGGGTGTTGTAATACTAAAACCGTAAGTGTTACTTCTATATCTGGGTTCCCCACTTTCAATACTTCAAGCACTACTAACTATACTTTAGGTTGTTCATCAAAAAGTGTTACCACTTTATGTATGACGAATGCTGTTTCTGCTTCAAGTGCGGGAGTAACTTATTTATTCTTACCTCCCGGAACCCCCTCTGCTGTGCCTATTCCAAGCTCAGCCTTTGGCGCGTCATCTTGTATGAGTTTAACAACTCCTGGTAACTGGACTGTAGTTGTAAACGATGTAGGAAATGGTTGTCAGACTCCTTTACAAGTTCCGATCTTACAAAATACTTTCCCTCCTGATGTATCGGCAAAATTTGCACCGGCCACTCAAACGCTTACGTGTTTTAATCCAACCATTTTGGCTACAGGAACTTCAAGTACTCCTAACACTTTTATTACCTGGATTGTACCTTCAACCCCCCCATTGCTTTCAACCAGCACGGTCGCGTTAGGCCCACCTACAGGTCCTTTAACAAGTCCGGGCAGTTTATTTTACGC
>JAOQAF010000013.1 GCA_025963735.1 Bacteroidota bacterium | reverse complement strand
GATTTTGCTCCCAAAAACTGTTTGGATGGAGTGATCTTAGCTGCCCGGGAATTGCCTTCAGAGGTAAAGTTAGTTTTGTTTGGCGATAGCAACCAGGCTAAAGAATATTTTATTTCTCAAAATGTTGATCCGGCTCAGTTTGATTACGTTCATACCACCGAAGTAATTGAAATGGGCGAACACCCAACCAAAGCTTTCTCCCAAAAACCAAACAGCAGCATCTTTTTAGGATTTAAGCATTTAAAAGAAAATCAAATCAATGCTTTTGCAAGCGCGGGTAATACCGGAGCTATGCTGGTAGGCGCCATGTTTACTGTAAAAGCCGTTCCAGGTGTTATTAGACCTTGTATTACCGGAATTGTACCCAAAGAAAAAGGTGGGTACGGAATTATACTGGATGTGGGAACAAATGCAGATTGCAAGCCAGATGTTCTTTATCAGTTTGGGATCCTGGGCTCTATTTGCGCCAAAGAAATGTATAAAATCAATAATCCTAAAGTTGGCTTGCTTAATATTGGCGAAGAACCTGAAAAAGGAAATCTTGTTTCTCAGGCCGCTTACAATTTAATGAAGGATTCAAAAGACTTTAATTTTATAGGAAATATAGAAGGCAACGATATTTTTACAGATAAGGTTGACGTTATTGTTTGCGAAGGTTTTGTAGGAAATGTAGTTTTAAAAACTGCAGAAGCTTTTTACAGGATGGTAAAATCGCGCCAATACAACGATGAATATTTTGATAAATTCAATTACGAATTATACGGCGGCACACCAATCTTAGGAATAAATTCCAACGTGTTAATCAGTCATGGCAAATCAAGTCCGCTTGCATTTAAAAATGTTTTACTGTTGGCAAGAGACATGGTTAATGTTAAGTTAGAAGAAAAAATCAAGCAAGTATTTCAATAATGATCAAAGCCGCCATCACTGCTGTAGCAGGTTATTTACCTGATAACATTGTTACCAATGCCGATCTTGAAAAAATAATTGATACTACTGATGAATGGATAACAAGCAGAACAGGCATTAAACAACGGCACATCGAAAAGGACCCTTTAAAAGCTACTTCCGATATGGGAGTAGAGGCCGTGAAACTTTTATGCAAAAAAAGAGGAATTAATCCCGAAGAAATTGACCTTTTAATTTGCGCTACCGTTACCCCCGATATGGTATTTCCGGCTACGGCCAACTTAATTTGCGCCAAAGCAGGAGCCACCAAAGCGTGGGGTTTTGATCTCTCCGCCGCTTGTTCAGGATTTATTTACGGGCTTGTTACCGGTGCACAGTTTATTGAAACCGGCCGTTATAAAAAAGTGGTAATTGTTGGAGCGGATATGATGAGTCGTATCATTGATTATGAAGACAGAACCACCTGCGTTATTTTTGGAGATGGCTGCGGCGCTTTATTACTGGAACCTAATAATGAGAGTATGGGTGTTCAGGATTTTATTTTACATTCAGATGGAAAAGGTGCAGCGCATTTGCACATGAAAGCAGGCGGCTCACTTAATCCTTCTTCTATTGACACTGTAACAAATAAAATGCATTACGTTTACCAGGAAGGGCAAACAGTTTTCAAGCACGCTGTTTACAATATGGCTGAAGTAAGCGCAAGCATTATGGAAAAAAATAACCTGAAGTCGGAAGACGTTAAGTGGTTGGTTGCACATCAGGCTAATAAACGAATTATTGATGCCACGGCATCACGCATGGGTGTTGGACCAGAGAAAGTGATGATGAATATTGAACGTTACGGAAATACTACCGCCGGAACAATTCCCTTGCTATTATGGGATTACGAAAAACAACTTAAAAAAGGTGACAATCTAATAATTTCCGCATTCGGCGGTGGTTTCACCTGGGGTGCCATTTATCTGAAGTGGGCTTATGATGGAGATAAAGCTTAAGCCTTAACATACCTTCGCTTTCACGGCTTTCTTTAATTCACTACCTTTACAGCCTTGATTAAAATAGGCAATATCCAGTTACCTGAGTTCCCTTTATTACTTGCTCCCATGGAAGATGTCAGCGATCCGCCATTCCGTTATGTATGCAAGCAATATGGGGCCGATTTGATGTACACCGAATTTATCAGCAGTGAGGGTTTAATTCGCGATGCTATAAAGAGCAGAAAGAAACTTGATATTTTTGATTATGAACGTCCGGTTGGTATTCAGATTTTTGGTGGTGATGAAGAAGCCATGGCTCTTTCAGCAAAAATTGTTGACGCTACGCAACCTGATATTCTTGATATAAATTTTGGCTGTCCCGTTAAAAAAGTGGTATGTAAAGGTGCCGGGGCCGGAGTTCTCAAGGATATTGATTTGATGGTGAGGCTTACTACCGCTGTTGTAAAATCAACCAATCTTCCTGTAACTGTTAAAACACGTTTAGGTTGGGATGAATCAAGCATAAACATTATGGAAGTAGCCGAAAGGTTACAGGATGTTGGCATTCAGGCATTGGCCATACACGGTCGCACGCGTGCGCAAATGTATAAAGGAGAAGCTAACTGGAAACCAATTGCCGAGGTAAAAAATAATCCAAGAATAAAAATTCCAATTTTTGGTAATGGCGATATTGATACACCTGAAAAAGCTTTGGAATATAAAAACCGATACGGAATAGATGGCATTATGATTGGCCGTGCTGCCATTGGTAATCCGTGGATCTTTAATGAGGTAAAGCATTTTTTTAAAACAGGCGAACATCTGCCAAAACCCACCATTCAAAACAGGGTTGAAGTGTGTAAAGCACATCTATTAAAATCTGTGGAGTGGAAGGGAGAGAAACTTGGCACGATAGAAATGAGAAGTCATTATGCCAACTATTTCCGGGGCATCCCCAACTTTAAAGAGTCAAGAACAAAACTTGTGTCGCTGATGAGTTCGGCTGAAATATTAAATGTTCTGGATGAAGTGGCTCAAATGCCAGAGTTGGTTTAGCCTACAGTCTCCTGAACAAATCTTTAATGTAATCCATTGTTGCTATTTCCCTGTACTTATCTCCAAACGCGTGATTCCACATAAAAGGAAGATTGTAACTAACGGTTGCCATCTGTGTTAACACATCTTCATTCCATTCTTTGCTTAAGTTCTGTGGAAGCTCTATCCTGTGTTTTTTAATCATTTGGTTGAATTCATCAACGCCTTCAGGATAAATATCTTTAAGATGTTGAAAGATGATACAGTTGGCAAAGCAATGCCGCGTGCCGTGAATTTTTGATAAGCCATAACTTAAAGCGTGGCATACACCAACTTCACTGTATGTTAAACTTAATCCCCCCATCAAAGATGCCACCATTAATTTGTCATCATTTTCAGGAGTCTGTCCGGCTTTGTCGTTTAAAAATACTTCACGGCAAAGGTGCAGGGCTTGATCTCCGTAAGCCAGACTAAACGCGTTGTTACGGATACCGTTGTGTGATTCAATGCAATGAATGTAAGTATCCATGCCGGTATAAAACCACCAGTCTTTGGGTACGCTGGCAATTAATTCCGGGTCTAAAATAACCTGATTAAAAACAGTCCAGTCACATTTTAAACCTAATTTTTTTTCAGGACCTGTAAGCACCGCGGTCATTGACACTTCGGCGCCGGTGCCACTAGTGGTTGGCACTCCCAAATGATAGATCCCCGGTTTTTTTATCAGGTTTAAACCCTGATATAAAGTTGATGAACCTTCGTTGGTAAGCATTAAAGAGAGGGCTTTTGCAATATCCATAATACTTCCTCCGCCTATGCCAATTACGCCGCTGGGTAAACCTTTTTTAGAAAGGATTTCATCGCGGAGCTGATCTATTTGTTGTGTAGTTGGTTCGTAAGGATCAACATCAATGAAATAAACAAGATCTTCGGTTTTATTCTGAAGTTGGTTGCTTAGCGGTTTACCTTTGAAATAATTATCTATAACGTAAACAAAGTATTTGTTGTTTTCATTTCTAAGTGGTTCTACTGTTTGCGCCAGCTGAGAAAAGGAACCTCTTCCATAGGTTACCTTATCAATGTTTTTGAAATTTTTGTGTGTCATAATATTTTTGCACGCAGATCTCGCAGATCAACGCAGAGTTAAAAGAAAGTTATTTTAATTTTTTTGAGTTAGTGTATCTACGAAAATTCGCGACTTCTGCGAGAAATTATTGCGTATTAAACAATTCTTCCGCCTTCTCCCAATTCACCACATTCCACCAGTTGGTTATGTAATCAGCGCGTTTGTTTTGATATTTTAAATAATAAGCATGTTCCCACACATCAAGTGCCATAATTATCTTCCCTTTTTCATTGCCCTCTATATTCATTAAAGGATTATCCTGGTTGGGAGTGGTTGTAATTTTTAATTTTCCGTTTTGAAGTATTAACCAACACCAGCCACTTCCAAAAACCTTAGTGGCTTTTTCTGAAAATTCTTTTTTAAATTCTTCGTAGGATTTAAACTCTTTTGTGATGGCGCTGGCGAGTTTACCGCCGGGTAAATTCGTTTTGTTCTCACTATTAGGTTTTAAGAGTTGCCAAAATAAAGAATGATTATAATGGCCTCCAAGATTATTTCTTATAATAGCGCTGGTGCTTTTGTCAATATTTGAACATTTTGTCGCATCATCTGTAGAAAAATCGATGTTGCCGGATGGAAGTGCGTTTAGTTTGTCGACGTATGCCTGGTGATGTTTTGTATAATGTATTTCCATGGTTTGCTTGTCGATAAAAGGCTCTAAAGCGTCGTAAGAATAAGGAAGTTTGGGTAAGGTAAATGATTTGCCGGAATTTTCCTGCTCACCGAGTTTTTCCAGAGCACTTATTTTTTCTTCTCCCATTAATTTGGCAGCAAGGGTGCTTAAACCTATAAGCCCCGAGGTCTTTAAAAATTTTCTTCTGTCGCTCATTTAAAACTGAATTAAAATTTGATTTTTTTCTACGGCGTTCCCTTTAATGGCCAGTATTTTTTTAATTACACCATCCGTAGGGCTTTTTAAAATGTTTTCCATTTTCATGGCTTCTAAAACAATCAGGGTATCGCCCTTCTTAACTTCCGCACCTTCGCTTACCAATACATTCAGCACCATTCCGGGCATGGGTGCCTTCAAGTCGCTCACTTTTTTGGCGGTTAGATTATCCAGGCCCAGGTTATGAAGCAACTCATCATACTTGTCTTTTAACTGAAGATTAAATTTTACGGAATTTATCTTTATTGTCATGGTTTTTTCTTCCGCGTTCATTTTAACCACGTCAACATTATACGAACTATTGTTATGTATAATATGAAACTGGTAAGGGTTTATTTTTATTATATCCCCGTTCACAAGCGCGTCGTTTAATGTGCCGTTAAAGGATGTTCCTGCTATGGTAAGATCGGTTTTAATTACCGAAGAGCCGTTTACTGTAATTGTGTACATATGTGTAAATTTACTTTATTAAAACAAAAAACCCTCTTCGTTTGTGAAGAGGGTTTTAAATTTTTTTGAAGTGATTTATTTTTTTACAAACTCACCCATTTTATTGTCGTAGTTTAAGAAATAACCGCCTTTGGGCAAGTTACTTACATCTACTTTGCTTCCAAAACCTTTTTTAACTACGTTACCATACTGGTCATAAATCTCATACATTGTTTCAAGAGGCTTGTCAGATTTTCCTTTTGCAAAGAAATTAATATCCTTACTTGCTTTAATTGGTGCATATTCAATTTCAGGAACTTCACTTACAAAATCAACCGGCTTGCTTAAACGTGGCTGGCCGCTATAATCTGTCTGGCGAACCCTTACCTGATTTTTTCCGCTGTGTGGTTCAATTTTAAAAGAGTATTCATTTGTGGTAGGAGTTCCGTTACCGTCTTTTTCACCTACTTTAACCCATTTGTTCCAGCGGAACTGCTCAATGGCAAAAGTTAATTTACCTGTTTCAGATTTAGTGGCCCACTTTATAGTTCCCATTTTATCAGCAGTCATACTAACCACTTCAAAAGTACTTTTTGGTTTAAGAACTTCGGGATTTAAAACCTTTGGTTTGCAATCTTCTTTGTGAAATATTTTAATTTCAACCTTATCCCCAATGTTTAATTTATGAGGCTTCATGTCAATTTCAAAAGCGCTTGAATTGATTTCATCTGTTGTAATGTTGCCGTTAACCTTAACTTCGGTTACGCAAAAACCAACTCCTCCGCTTCCGAAAGGGTTCTGTACATACAAATTTTTGCCCTGGTAATTACCTTCGAGGATAATAACACCACCTTGCGCATTGATTAAATGTGAGCCCGCAAGCAGGAAAAAAAGATATAAAACAAATTTTTTCATCGACTAAACTAAAGTTGTTAGCGCTGCAATATTATAACGTTATTTTTGAATTACAAAATATATTTTCATTATAAATGCATTTTATTTTAAAGTAAAATAGTTAGTTTTGTTAATTAAAAAAAATAATATATGAGAATCCCCCTCCTTTTAGCCTTCCCCATGGTTTTATCAGTCCTGTTCTCATCTTGTAAAGGAGGCGATTCTGATAAAGGAAAGGATTCTTCTGACAATGATAGTAAAGTTATAAGAATTGCTGAAGTTACCATTCCAACAAGTATCTTTCCTCATAAATTAACCAATGCCGTTGAAGGCCTCATTGCTTCGCAGATTTATGAAGGTTTGGTTAAAATTAACCCAAAAGACTTAAGTTTAATGCCGGGTCTGGCCGAAAAGTGGGAAATATCCGCCGACGGCAAAACAATTACTTTTCATTTGAGAAAAGGAGTGCAGTTTCAAAGCTGCGGCCCATTGCAGGGAAAATCAGAGGGCTTAACCAGTCAGGATGTAAAATTTACGTTTGAACTTTTATGTACAGATAAGCCCGGAAATGTACACTTTCACACCGTTTGCAAGGACAGGATTGTTGGCGCCAACGAATTTTATCAGGCAAGCGCCAAAAATCAGAAAATTGAGTTAAAAGGCTTTAAGGTAATTGATGAGTATACGTTTTCCATTGAATTACTTAATTCCCCGAATATTTTTCTCGAAATTTTGGCCAACCCTGTTGCTTCTATCCTGAATAAAAATGCTTACGATTCGCAGAAAGAAAATTGCAATGTTGGCGCGGGTCCTTTTATTCTTGATGAAAAGGCCACTACTAAGACTCATTATGTGCTTTATAAAAATGTAAACTATTATGGAAAAGACAGGGATGGCAAAAGCACGCCGTATATTGACACTTTAATAATTGATATCGTGCCTTCCTCAGAGGAGGCGCTGAAAGGCTTTCAGGAAGGAAGATATGACTTTATACCTACTGTGCCAAGTAACCAGTTAAAGCAAATAGTGGAAGATAATATTAAATCGTTTAAAGGTAATCCGCCTCGTTTTATTCTTGATCAGCGCCCTGAAATGATTTCATCCTATTATGTGTTTAATATCCATGAAAAACCTTTTGATAATGTAAAAGTACGCCAGGCATTTAATTACGCGATCGACAGAAACAGAATTATTGAACGGGTTTTATTCGGACAAGCGTACGGCCCCGCAATTTATGGATTGGTGCCTCCTACCTTTTCATTTTATAAAACCAATCAGTTAAAAGGATACGATCTGGATATAGCGAAAGCAAAAAATCTTTTGAAAGAAGCCGGATACCCTGAAGGAAAAGGCTTTCCGGAAGTGCAATTGTATGTGAATTCGGGAAATACCCGCAATAACACCGTAGCCGCTGAAATTCAGAAGCAGTTAAAGAGTAACCTCAATGTAAATGTTACTTTTGAATCGCTTCCGAATGGCGAAAAGTTTCTTCTTCAGATAAAAGGAAAAGGTAATATGTATCGCGATGGATGGGTGGCTGATTACCCTAGTCCGGAATCTTTTTTGTCTATTTTTTATGGCGAACCTGTTACCAGCGACACATCCCACATGGCTTATCCCAACACAATCAAATACAAAAACAACGAATTTGATAAATATTACAAACTTGGCCGTGACGCTGTGAACAGGGATTCGGCTTCAGTTTATTTTTTAAAAGCTGAACAGATCCTTTTAAATGATGCGCCATTAATTCCATTATGGTATGAAAGCAATTGCCGCCTGATAGCCTCAAGAATGAAAAACTTTTATTCCAACCCATTGCGTTATTTTGATTTTTCGCAGGTTACCGTTGAAAGCAGAAAACATTAAGATTAATCGTTTATAACTTAGGCCCGCCTGAGAGAAAGAATATGGAATTATCTATTTAATGATCAGCACACGTACTTTCATATTCATTGGCTTTCTGTTCATTTCATGCTCTTTTTTTTCGCAATACACGATAAAAGGAAAAATATTTTCTTCAACTAATAAAGAGGCTTTGCCTTTTGTACCGGTTATAATCAAAGGTACAACCATTGGAACACAATCAGATTTTGACGGTAATTTTATAATTAAAACATCAAAGCTTGGCGATTCACTTGTGGCTTCCTATGTGGGTTATAAAACCACTGCCAGGACCATAAATAAAAATTTAACCGACCAGGAAATTAATCTGGCCATGGAAGATATTGGCGGTTTGGTTTTAGAAGAAGTTACCATAAAGGCTGGCGAAAACCCTGCGCATAGAATTGTTCGTAATTGCGTTAAGAATAAAGAAGTAAACAACCGAAGTAACCTGGAAGCTTATGAATATGAAACCTACAACAAACTTGAGTTTGATCTTAACCGCATTCCAAAAGAAATGCGGGAAAAGAAAATTTTAAAACCGATAGCGTTTGTTTTTAATAATGTAGATAGCGCAAACAGTGGCGAAAAGCCGTCTCTTCCGTTTTTTATTGTCGAAAATCTTTCGCAATTCTATTATAAAAAAAATCCTACCCGGAAAAAGGAAATTGTAATCGCTTCTAAAATTACCGGGATCGAAAACTCTAGCGTGTCACAGGTTTTGGGCGATATGTACCAGAACATAAATGTTTACGAAAATAACATACTGGTGTTTAATAAACAGATGCCGAGCCCTATCAGCGAAAATGGTTTGTTTTATTATAAATATTATTTAGAGGATAGTGCTTTTGAAGGAAACAAATATATCTATCACATCCGCTTTAAACCCAAACGCGTTCAGGAGTTAAGTTTTACCGGTAACATGTGGATTGCCGATACCACATGGGGCATTAAACGTTTAGAAATGAGTCTTCCTAAAGACGCTAACATCAATTTTATTAATAGCGTTAACGTAATCCAGGAGTTTGCCTACAACGACAGTACCTGGTTTTTAACCAAGGACCGGCTCGTGATTGATTTTGCTCCTTCCAAAAAAGCCATTGGTTTTTACGGACGTAAAACCACTTCCTATAAAAAAATAAAATTAAACCAGCCGCGGGAAGATAAATTTTATGAATTTGCAGATAAGATTGTCGTTGACGATAGTGTTTCAAGTCGGTCGGATGAATTCTGGACGCTTAACCGGCACGACAGTTTAACGCAACGCGAAAGAAAAATTTTTAAGATGATTGATACCATTCAGTCATTACCTATTTATTCAAGTTGGGTTGATATTTTTTATCTTTTGGTTGCGGGGTATAAAAAGGTAAATAATTTTGAGATCGGTCCTTATTCAAATTTAGTTTCTTATAATAAAGTGGAAGGGTTGCGTTTGAGGTTCGGCGGCCGAACAAGCGATGTGTTTAGTAAATGGTACGAACTTTCGGGTTATGTGGCATATGGATTACTGGATGAAAAATGGAAATACCAGATAGGATTCAGAAGCTTTCTTACCAAGCGCCCTCACAGGCAACTCATTGGCATGAATTATAAAAGTGATTATGAAATTCTGGGCCAAAGTACAAATGGTTTTTCGCAGGATAACGTGCTTGCCTCTTTTTTCAGGGCAAGCCCGCTTACCAATTTAACCAGGGTTGATAAAACCGAAGCTTATTACGAGCGCGAGTGGTTTCCGGGTCTTATTACTAAAACGTTCATCACCGGAAGAGCCTTTACGCCTTTGGGATCAAATCATTATTATTATACAAAAAGAGACGGCAGTATTGCCGAAAAAGAAAACATAGTAAATACCGAAGCACGGTTATATGTGAGGTTTGCGTGGAAAGAAAAATATGTGGGCGAAGGATTTAAAAGAGTTTACCTGGGTACAAAGTATCCGATCCTTCAGATAAATTATTCAAAGTCTTTGCAAAACGCTTTTAAAGGTGAATATGATTACCACAAACTGGTATTAAATGTGAGTGACAGGATCAGGATTACGCCTATTTTAGGATATACTGATTATACGATTGAAGCCGGTAAAATATGGGGCGCAGTGCCTTATCCTTTAATGGAGCTTCATGGAGGTAACGAAACTTACATTTACGATTATCTGGCCTTTAACATGATGAAATATTATGAATTCGCGAGCGATAAATTTGTTTCTGCCGCGGTTTTTCATCATTTCGAAGGATTGTTTTTAAACAAAATCCCATTACTTCGAAAATTGAAGTGGAGAGAAGTGGCCACTATTAAAGGAGTTTGGGGAACGGTAAACGATCAGAACAGAAGAACACTTTTATTCCCAAAGAGCCTTTCTGCACTTGACAAAGGCCCTTATCTGGAAGCGAGTTTAGGCGTTGAAAATATTTTTAAAATTTTCAGGATTGATGCTTTCTGGCGACTTAACTATCAGCTCCCACGGGCCATTGATAACTTCGGACTTAAGTTCGGATTCCAGCTGGCACTTTAAAAGCCAAAAAATCTTTTAATTTTCATCTATCAGTTTTACCGTTTAGCGTTTTTCAAAAATGTGAGTACCTTTGAAAAGAATGATCCTAAGAAGCGAAAATTTAGTAAAAAAATATAAGAGCCGCACCGTAGCCAACAATGTTTCTGTTCAGGTGCAGCAGGGTGAAGTTGTTGGTTTGCTCGGCCCCAATGGCGCGGGTAAAACAACATCTTTTTATATGATTGTAGGTATGGTAAAACCAAACAGCGGAAAAATATTTCTGGATGATCTGGACATTACTAACGAGCCCATGTATCGTCGTGCACAGCTGGGCGTGGGTTATCTTCCTCAGGAAGCTTCCGTGTTCCGTAAATTAAGTATTGAAGATAATATCCGCGCGGTTTTGGAAATGACAAAACTCACTAAAAAAGAACAGGAATTAAAAGTAGAGAGTTTGCTGGATGAATTTGCATTGCATCATGTACGAAAAAATCTTGGCGATCAGTTAAGCGGAGGAGAAAGGCGCAGGACTGAAATAGCGCGTGCTTTGGCTACCGACCCTAAATTTATTTTATTGGATGAACCTTTTGCCGGTGTTGATCCTATTGCCGTTGAGGATATTCAAACCGTTGTAAGAAAATTAAAAGATAAAAATATCGGCATTCTTATAACAGATCATAATGTACACGAAACACTGAAAATTACCGACAGGGCTTATTTGCTGTATTCGGGAAGTGTTATTAAATCAGGTACAGCGGAAGATCTTGCAAATGATGAACAGGTTAAACGCGTTTACCTCGGTCAGAATTTTGAATTAAGGAAATAAAATGGATCTTATTTTCGCGTCTTCCAATTCACATAAAATTTCTGAAATAAAAAAAATTCTTCCGCAACATATTAATGTGTTGGCACTTTCAGATATTGGAATTTTTGAGGAGATACCGGAGCCCGGTACGACTATAAAAGAAAATTCGTTTTTAAAAGCAAAATATGTTATTGATTTTTTAAAAAATAAACCTAACGTTTCGGTGTTTGCCGATGACAGCGGTTTGGAAGTGGAAGCTTTAAACGGATCACCTGGAGTATACAGCGCGCGCTATGCAGGAACGTCGAAAAATGACGAGGCAAATAATAAAAAACTTCTTCATGAATTACAAAATGCCACCAGCCGAAAAGCACGTTTTGTTACTGTGATTACATTGATTGCAAATGATGAAACACATTATTTTGAAGGAGAAATTAAAGGAATGATAACAGATGCGCCAAAAGGCTCTCACGGGTTCGGATACGATCCGCTTTTCATTCCTGATGGTTTTACAAATACATTTGCTGAATTAGGCGCTGAGGTTAAAAATTCTATCAGTCACAGAGCCATCGCGATAAAAAAACTTGCATCATTTTTAAAAACTAATCCTTAAGTCAAAGGCTATTTTATTTCCCATTCTTTCCAGTCCATTTCCTCCCCGCTAAGGATTTTTAAATAACTTTCGTAACGTTCAACGGCAATTTCTCCCTGTTCATAAGCATCCCTTACCGCGCATTTAGGCTCATTCACGTGAAGGCAATTGTTAAACTTGCAGTCGTTCATTCTGTCGCGTATTTCGGGAAAATAATGACCTACTTCTTCTTTTTTCATTTCCACCAGACCCAGTTCTTTTATTCCGGGAGTGTCAATAATATCTCCGCCAAAGCTTAACGGATGCAGCTCGGCAAAAGTGGTGGTGTGCATACCTTTGGCGTGTGCAGAAGAAATTTCGCCGGTTTTAATAGTAAGGGTTGGCTCAAGCGCGTTAATGAAAGTTGATTTTCCTACACCTGAATGTCCTGCAATTAAAGTGAGTTTGTCTTTAAAAATGGCTCGCATCGCTTCAATCTGATCTTTCTGATAACTGCTAACACTAAAACACGGATAACCTGCTTTTTCGTAAATGGCAATAATATGCTTTTGCATGGCAAGTAATTCTTCATTTAATAAATCACATTTATTAAAAATTATTTTTGCGGGTATGCGATATGCTTCCGCCGTTATTAAAAAACGGTCAATAAATCCAAGGCTTGTTCGCGGCGAAACCAGTGTGGCAATGAGTACAGCCTGATCCATGTTGCTGGCAAGAATGTGTGCCTGTTTACTGAGATTAAGAGACTTCCGTATAATGTAATTTTTCCGCGGATGTATTTTAGTAATATTAGCGTCCGTTTCGTTTTCAAGCTCAATGTCTACAAGATCGCCTACCGCCGTTGGGTTAGTTGTTTTTCTTCCGTCTAAACGCAACTTCCCTTTAAGTTTACAGTTGTAAATTTTTCCATCCACCCTAACCAGGTAATTACTTCCTGTTGATTTTATTACTGTTCCCTGCATCCCTGTAAAATTAGGAATAAAACTGTTTATAATATTTAACTTAGTTCCTGCAATTAAAACGCTAAATTTAGCGCGATTTATAACGCATATTAAAAATAAAAAAATGAAAGAAGTATATATAGTTTCCGCTGTTAGAACTGCAATGGGTTCATTTGGCGGAACACTTGCAGGAACCTCTGCAACACAACTTGGCGCTGCGGCCATTAAAGCGGCACTTGAAAAAATAAAATTAGACCCTAAATTGGTAAACGAAGTGTTTATGGGTTCGGTTATGCAAGCCAACCTTGGCCAGGCTCCGGCCCGTCAGGCTGCTAAATTCGCGGGCTTACCTGATTCAGTAAATTGCACCACAGTAAATAAAGTATGTGCCAGCGGAATGAAATCGATTTCTTTAGCGGCTCAAAGTATCATGTTGGGAGATAATGATATTGTAGTGGCAGGTGGTATGGAAAACATGAGCGCCGTTCCTTTTTATTCCGACAGCACACGCTGGGGGGCAAAATATGGTAACGCCGCTTTAATAGACGGATTGGCAAAAGATGGTTTAACGGATGTATACGGAAATATTCCTATGGGAAATTGCGCCGAATTGTGCGCTAAAGATTATAAATTTTCGCGTGAAGATCAGGATGCTTTTGCGGTGGAATCTTACAAACGCTCCGCTGCAGCATGGAGCGCAGGAAAATTTAAGGAAGAAGTGATTCCTGTAACTGTAAAAACAAAAAAGGGTGATGTGATTTTTGCAGAAGATGAAGAATATAAGAATGTAAATTTTGAAAAAATTCCAACCTTAAAGCCTGTTTTTCAGAAAGACGGAACGGTAACTGCCGCTAATGCCAGCACAATGAACGACGGAGCTGCGGCTTTAGTTTTAATGAGTAAAGAAAAAGCGGATGAATTAGGAATTAAGCCTCTTGCAAAAATCAAGGCTTATGCCGACGCCGAGCAAGCGCCTGAGTGGTTTACCACATCTCCAAGCGTTGCTGTTCCTAAAGCGGTAAAAAAAGCGGGTTTACAAATGGGCGATATTAATTATTTTGAATTGAACGAAGCGTTCAGTGTGGTGGGTCTTGCCAATATTAAATTGATGAATCTTGATGCGTCAAAAGTAAATGTTAACGGTGGCGCAGTGTCATTGGGTCATCCTCTTGGGGCAAGCGGTGCAAGGGTGATTGTAACACTTATTAATGTTCTGAAGCAAAACAAAGCCAAGTATGGTGCTGCCGGCATTTGTAACGGAGGCGGTGGAGCAAGCGCTATGGTTATTGAAAACGTTGATTAATCCTCACGCTTAGTACCTTCACTAAATTAATTTTATTTAAAACCTCAACTCGGGCAGTTGAGGTTTTTTGTTTAATTTAGTCGCCCTAACAAATACGCCACGCCGGCATTATCATTATGAAAAATACTGCTCTTACTCAAAAACACATCGCGCTTGGCGCTAAAATGGTACCTTTTGCAGGGTACAATATGCCTGTATCTTATACCGGACTTAATGAAGAGCATCAAATAGTTCGCACAGGCGTGGGAGTTTTTGACGTGAGCCACATGGGCGAATTCAGGTTAAAAGGACCAAAGGCGCTTGATCTTATACAGCAAGTTACCTCCAACGACGCCTCAAAGTTAAGCGATGGAAAAGTGCAGTATTCATGCCTTCCGAACGAAAAGGGTGGTATTGTAGACGATCTGTTGGTTTATAGGTTTAAGGAGGACGAATATTATCTGGTGGTAAATGCTTCAAATATTCAAAAAGACTGGGATTGGATTTCAAAATACAACACGCAGGGGGTGGAAATGAAAAATGTTTCAGATGACATGAGTTTACTTGCAGTTCAGGGCCCCAAAGCCCTTAGCACACTTCAAAAACTTACTGATACTGATCTGTCTAAAATGGAGTATTACACCTTTACAGTGGGTAAAATGGCTGGAATTGAAAATGTAATAATTTCAAATACAGGCTACACCGGAGCAGGTGGGTTTGAGATTTACGTAATGAATACCGATGCTGAGAAAATGTGGGATGCCATATTTGAGGCCGGAAAAGAATTTAATATTAAGCCAATTGGTTTAGGAGCCCGCGATACGTTACGTCTTGAAATGGGTTTTTGCTTATATGGTAACGATATTGATGATACCACTTCGCCTATTGAAGCTGGTTTGGGCTGGATTACCAAATTCACAAAAAACTTCACTAACCGTGAGGCTATTGAAGAACAAAAGCAAAAAGGCGTTGCGAAAAAATTAGTTGGCTTTGAAATGATAGATCGTGGAATTCCGCGCCATGATTACCCAATTGCTGACAGTAAGGGTAATATTATTGGAAAAGTTACCTCCGGAACCCAATCGCCAACCTTAAACAAGGCCATAGGAATGGGATATGTTAAAACTGAATTTGCCGCCCCGGATTCCGAAGTTTTTGTAATTATACGGGAAAAGCCTATTAAAGCTAAGGTTACAAAGCTTCCATTCTTGAAAAAATAAGGGGCTTTATTTGCCCGTTTTATTTTAAGGTATTAAATTTTATAGCCGGTGAAACCTTAATTTTTTTAGTCCGTACAACTTAACGCAGAGGTTAACGATTTGAGTTTTAATCGATAAAATTCAAAAATTGATCTAAAAGAATTTAAATGGATATAAAATTTTTATAAATTTGATTTAGCATGAAAAAACTTTTATACATTTTAATAACTGTTTGTGGGGCTTCGTTGGCTCAATCGCAATCTTTTGAGATCATCGGGAAGGATACCGCCAATCGAATTGACGTTGATGGGAAGAAACAAGGAAAATGGATTTTATTAGGTAAACATAAACCGGGCACCTGTTACCAGCCGGATCAAAAGGTAGAGGAAGGTAAATATCAGGATAACAGAAAACTGGGTATTTGGATAGAATATTTTTGTAACGGTAACATGAAAAACAAATTAACATTTGTAAATGGCCGTCCGGATGGATACGCCATAATGTATCATGAAAATGGCAAAATAAGCGAAGAAGGAAATTGGAAAAATCAAAGGTGGGTAGGTAATTATAAATTGTATTATGAAAACGGTCAGGTTCAGCATGAATTTGTTTTCAACCCTACTGGTAAGCGCGAAGGAGCTCAAAAGTATTATTATGAAAATGGGCAGGTAGCTATTGAAGGTAATTTCTCTAATGGTAAAGAAAGCGGCCTGATTAAGGAATACCATGAAAATGGAGATATAAAAGCTGAAAAAAATTATGCTGATGGAAATGTGGATGTGGCTTCCATTAAGGAATTTGCCCCTAAAAAGCCTTTGGTTAAAAAATCGGATGAGCCTGCCGATAATGCCCCTAAAATTACGGTAACTAAAGATGAGGCACCTAACGAAGCAGTTAAGAAAACTGCGGGTCCGCTTGTGCTTAATGGCGCTCATACTTTATACAACAAGAGCAAACAAATCACTAAAGACGGTGTGTTTAAAGATAACCGTTTTATGGAAGGTAAAGCTTATATGTACGATGAAAATGGTATCCTGATGCGCGTTGCCGTTTATAAAAACGGTATTTATGTTGGCGATACACAAGCCGAGAAATAATAATCGCCGCATTTCTTTCTTTCTTTTCCTTATTAAAAAATTTAATCTTATTTTTGACCACCATTTATTTGGGGGATTAGCTCATTTGGCTAGAGCGCTTCGCTGGCAGTGAAGAGGTGATCGGTTCGAATCCGATATTCTCCACGACTAAAGCAGAAAAAATCCCATCTTTCCTGGTGGGATTTTTAGCTTTTGTCTCCTGAAGAGAAAGGAGTTTTTTACTGGATGCACGTTGGAGCAACCGATAACTATGCCAACTCCGGTTGTGTTTTCATTCAGTGGCCCATTACCGGTCATGGTGTCCCGGGGAGACCAACCACAGAAGAATTTATTTTAAATATTCATAATCATAAGCTTCAATATTAAAAAGCTCAGTTGGAATAAAAGTTTAATCAATGGAAAGGCGCATTGGAGTAAGTAGATGATGCAACTCTATTGGCTGTGAAAATATAAAATTTAATGGCAGATCTTAAAAATAGAATTTACGAAACCTGTCTTTCAATAGTTAAACAAAAAATTACGGAACTGGAAGAAGCCATCAGGGGTATAAGTGAATCAGCACTTAATGAAACCAAGAGTTCGGCGGGCGATAAACATGAGACCGGACGTGCAATGATGCAGCTTGAACAGGAAAAGCTTACGGGTCAGTTAAAAGAAATGCGAGAGCAATACAAAGAGCTGGAACGTTTACCGGTAAACAAAAAAGTAATTGCCGCTGAAAAAGGAAGTCTGATAGAAACAGATAAAGGCTTTTTTTTCTTAAGCATTGGGTTAGGAAAAATTAAACTTGATAGTCTTAATCTCTACGCTCTTTCAGTCCATTCGCCTTTAGGCAAAAAACTGATTGGAACGAAAGAAAAAGACAAACTCGAAATGAACGGAGCTACGTATATTATTAAGAAACTAAACTAAACCCTATTTTACCGAGTCAAGTTTTTTCCGGTTTTCATCAACAACTTTTTTCTGTGCTTCAATTTCATGTTTTTTCTTCGCCTGATCTTCGTCATTCTTTTTAATGTCGAGTTCTGCTTTTTTAATTTTAGCGTTGTAATCCGAAATGTCTTCCTTTAGTTTCTTTTTATCTTTTTCAAGATCATTTAACTGATCTTCGAGTTTATTATATATTTTCTGGGAAGATTTGGCTTGTTCGTTCACGGCGCCTGCACTGGCGTCTACCACTTTTTTCTGAACATTTACCTCGCTCTTTTTTGTTACAATTTCAGCATCTTTAACAATGATGTCCTTCTCGGCCTTAGTGATTTTGCTTTTGTAATTAACGATATCTTCCTGTAAATTCTTTTTGTCTTTTTCAAGATCTTTTTGAGTGTCTTCAAGTTTGGCAAGAACTTTTTCGCTGTCTTTTACGGCATCTTCAATTGGTTCTTTTGTCATTTTAACGGCAAAGTCTTTCACCATCTTTTCAACGTACTTCACTTTATCCTTATCAGTGGCTGAACTTAAATAGGTGCCTCCCAAATCAACAGCCACCGCCATTTTAACTGTTTTAGATTTTTTATCTTCATCAAATCGCGTGTAAAAATCAACCGGATTATTACCCCAGTCCTTAATTAAAATGTTATCTCCGAACACCTCGTTATCTTTATCCTTAACTTTTTCGTTTTTGTAATCTTTTAAAACTTTTTTCCATTGGTTCATCACTTCATCCATGTTATTTTCATGAATGGTTGTAATTACAGCGGGTTGGCTTCCGGTGCTGAATTTTTCATTTCCTTCTTTAACCGATATGGATTGAGCGCTGCAAAAAGCAGAGCAAACAATTAAACCAAGAGTAATAATGTTTTTCATAATTTGTTTTTTTATTCAATATCCCAAACGCTTCTGCGTTTTTTTGTAAATGAAGGTTTAAAGTAGTTTTTATTTTCAAGTATAAATGCCATAATAAAATAGAGAATAATCGGACTTCCGAAGGTAAAAAATGAAAGGTATATGAAGTACATTCTTACCTTGGTTGTATTAATGCCAAGTTTTTTCCCCCACCACTCACAAACACCAAAGGCCTTTTGTTCAAACCACTGTACAATTTTATGGATCATGATGTACAAAAATAGGTAAAATCAGCGGGATTTTAAAATGGCGCCTGCAATTCCGCAGTTAAGGCATTTTCGCTTTACGCAGTAATTATCGTACAGATTTATTATTCCCTGGCTTTCGGCTGCTGTTTTAAGAATGTGTTTTTTAGGAAGGAAAAATTTTGTTTTAAGATTCTTTTCAAAAGCACATTTTTCAAGCAGTGAAAGGGGAACGTGTTCGAAGTTAGCAATTCCTGTCTTGAGGAAATAAAAGAAAAAGAAAGGGGCGAATGTATTAATGATAATGCCGTTAACAGAATCAGTTCCCAGGCTAAGATCTTTTTCCGTATAATTCCCATCAGGTAAATAATGATGCTTCCAGTATGAACTCGCTTCTTTTTTAAGAGCTGTGGCAATTTTTTCAAAAGCATCAAAAATATGAGGCGAATGAAATAATTGTGGTTGATGATGTAACACAGCGGCTACTTGTGCCAGTCGAAGCGTAGGAAAATTGGCGGGCCTTAATCTTGAAAATTTAAACAATTCTTTTTTTAAAGAAATGATTTTATACTTTGTCTTTAAATATTCAAATTCATTCTGAAGAGAAAGAACATGATTGTCTGAAAACTGTTCATCTAAAAACCCCGCCGTACCCAGTAAAAGAGCTTCCAGTTGCATAAGGTTACCCGAGTGTTTTAAAAGAACATTCAATGGTAAGTGTTTTGCCAGAAGTTCGAAAGGAACTGCATTGACTTTAAATCCAAAACTGCGCAACAAAATAGTGTAAAATGTTTGAGAATAATTTCCTCCTGCATCTGCAAACACTTCTTCTATCCGCTTAACTTTACTTTCAAGCCGTTCAATTAACATACGCTGCAGCCACCATGTAAATTTCAGATCATTAACTTCCGGTAACTGCGACTCACATGCCAAACTTTTTTTAGATTCAATAAGCGTGCTGTAATTATTTAAAAGTTCTTCTGGTACAAGATTTTTTATTTCGAGTACTTCCACATTGTTAAGTGTGTTTTGTTGTAATATTTTATTGTCTTCATAAACAACGTGTAAAATTAGGTTGTCGTAAGCCGCATCGCGCTGATGGTTGTGTTTCAGCCAGTCGTCGGTCTTTACATGAACTTCAATATTTCCTGCTAATCTAAGCCCGTTAATTTTAATCATGGCATTAAAAAAATCAGGGCCTGAATCTGTATTCAACTCTCCCGGCTGAAGAATGCTTATTTCCTTGCCCGATGTAGTTATAAGTGGCAAAGGTTTTAATAATTTATGTTGCCATATAAACTGAAGTATGTCTTCTTTAAGATTAAGCATAACCTTTTAACTTATAAATCAAATAACCCATCCACTCATGTATAAGAAAATGCAGACTGAATAGGGCGTCGGTATTGGGAATAAATAGATGATCGGGCGTAAGCCTTCTTGGGCCGCTTACTTTATTGGTAATATATGGAGTGAGGTTTGTATAACCCGCCTTTCTAAAAACAGCCATTGAGCGTGGCATATGATAGGCTGAAGTAACGAGTAAAAAATTTCCGGTAACATGCATACTATCCATCAATTTTTTTGTAAAAACCGCGTTCTCGTATGTGTTCTTACTGTGAGATTCAATGATCAGCGCGCTATCAGGAATGTGAATGCTGTTAAGATATTTTTTAACATACACGCCTTCTAATTTCTCAGGAAATTCGATGCTTCCGGAGCCGCCTGTGAAGATTATTTTTTTAATGCGGCCATTATAATAATAGGGCAGGATCTGAAAAAGCCGGTCGCTGCTCCAGCCAAAATTTATTTTTTGTAAACGCGTATCAATCTGTCCAATGCCGCCCAAAACAATGGCGCCTTCATATTTGGTTGTCTGAAGGTCATAGTCGGGCGTTACCGGTTCCCATTGCCTGAAACATTCATCAACAATAAAAGAGTTACTGCAGAGGTATAAAATCAGGATGGCACTGAACCTTAATTTTTTTGCGCGACCTTCTATTTTAGTTATAAATGAACAAATTAATAAAATAAATATCCACACCAAAGGCGCAAAAACAAAAGCTAATATTTTTGATAAAATGAAAAACAAAGTGTGCTAAAAGTAGCAAAAAGAAATCAATGACTTTTACTTCAAAAAACCATTTAATACTTATCTTAGCTTCTGTTATTTAATGCTGTATTGTATATGAAAAAGATCTTAATAGCTAATCGTGGGGAAATTGCGCTTCGTGTTATGCGTAGTGCCAAAGAAATGGGAATTAAAACTGTTGCTGTTTTTTCGGAAGCCGACCGTAATGCCCCTTTTGTAAGATACGCTGATGAAGCAGTATGTATTGGCCCTCCTCCAAGTTCGCAATCTTATTTACAGGGAGATAAAATTATCAGTATTTGTAAAGAGCTGGGCGTTGAGGGAATTCATCCCGGCTATGGTTTTTTAAGTGAGAACGCTGATTTTGCACGGAAAGTAAAAAATGCCGGTTTGATATTTATTGGTCCTAGTGCTGAAAGCATGGACATGATGGGGGATAAACTCAGTGCCAAAGCTACTGCTAAAAAAAATAAGGTGCCCATGATCCCTGGTTCAGAAGGTGCCATCAGCGATATTAAGGAAGCTGTTAAAGTTGCGAGGGAAACGGGCTTTCCGCTTTTAATTAAAGCCAGCGCGGGTGGTGGAGGTAAGGGAATGCGTCTTGTAGAAAAGGAAAGTGAAATTGAAGAGCAAATGAAAATGGCCATCAGTGAGGCTACTTCAGCATTCGGTAACGGCGCCGTCTTTATTGAAAAATACGCGAGCGGGCCCCGACACATTGAGATACAGGTTCTGGCCGATAACCACGGGAATTGTGTTTATTTGTTTGAACGCGAGTGCAGCATTCAGCGCAGGCACCAGAAGTTAATTGAAGAAGCGCCCAGCAGTGTTTTAACGGAAGAACTTCGTGAACGCATGGGCAAGTGTGCCGTGGATGTTGCAAAGGCGTGTAATTACAGTGGCGCGGGAACGGTGGAGTTTCTCCTGGATGATCAGATGAATTTTTATTTTCTGGAAATGAATACCCGTTTGCAGGTTGAGCATCCTGTAACGGAAATGATTACGGGCCTCGACCTTGTGAAAGAGCAAATTAAAGTGGCCAGAAATGAAAAGCTTAGTTTTACCCAAAAAGATCTAAAAATAAACGGCCATGCCCTTGAGGTGCGTGTTTGCGCTGAAGATCCCCTGAATAATTTTTTACCTGACATTGGAAAATTGGTTATCTATAAAACTCCTTCAGGCCCAGGTGTACGTGTGGATGATGGTTTTGAAGAAGGAATGGAAATTCCTATTTTTTATGACCCAATGATTTCAAAGTTGGTGGTACATGGAAAAGACCGTGCGGAGGCAATCGATAAAATGCTACGGGCAATCGCAGATTACAAAATTGTAGGGGTGGAAACCACTCTTGATTTTTGTGCCTTTGTTTTAAAACATAAGGCATTTACAAGTGGCAAATTTGACACCGGCTTTATTAAAGATCATTTTACTCCTGAACTACTTAAGCCAAAAAACAGTAATCTCGATACAGTGGCGGCTTTAGCAGGGGCATTGCTTTTTGAATCGGCAAAAAAGCCGCTTTCAGCAAGCCTTACTTCTGATACTGTTAAAAAAAGTAAATGGAAAACTAACCGGTTAAATTAACACGCAACTTAAGAGGCGCTACTTCGTATAATCGCTAAACGATTTAATGGAAAGGTTTTTAAAAGATATAAAATCAAAATCCCCGAAGTTGCCCAAACTTCTTTTTCTGTTTTTTTTAATGCTGAATGCCTCGCAATTTTTTTCTCAGAATTATGCAACTGATATAACTATTCCTCCATCACAAGGATACCGTTGCCGTGCAGAAGTGATTAACGGAGATACTATTCCGGTTTTTGATTTAGGGGCTGTTGAGGTGGTTACAAATTTTATTTTTAAAACTCCTAAACAATATGTGCTGTGGAGCAGGGTAAAACGTGACGTGAAAATCACTTATCCTTATGCCATAATTGCTGCAGCCAAATTAAAAGAATATGATCGCATTCTAAATAAAATGCCAAATGAACAGTTGCGGAAAGCTTATCTCAGAAGTTGCGAAAAAGATCTGCGTAAAGAATTTGAAAACGTTCTCAAAGAGCTGACCATTGAACAGGGAAAAGTGCTGATGAAACTCATCGATCGTGAAAGTGGCAAAACCGCTTATGATATTGTTAAAGAAATGCGTGGTACTTTTCAGGCGGTTATGTGGCAAACGTTAGCTTCCCTTTTTGGAAATACAATGAAACATCAGTACGATGCTGCTACAAATGATGTAATGATTGAAAACGCGGTAAAATTGGTTGAGTCGGGTCAGTTTTAATTAACCGTGGTAAACACGCGAAAAAATTATAAGTCCGTTTTCTATTTCTAAAACTTCACCAACCGAAAGGTCTTCTTCTCCTTTCATATGGCGTGTATATTCAATGAATACACGTGTATCGTCTGCTGTTAGCTGAACTAGTTCGTAATTTAAATCAGGCAATCTTTTAAATGCATCTAACCACCACTCTCTCAACTTATCTTTTCCCTGAATTAATCCTTTGGTTTCCGGCATCCGCAACTTAAGGTTAGGACTGTAATGCCGGGCATGTTCATCATATAAGCTCAAAAGATCTTCAAGCTTTTTTTCATTAAAGGCCTTTAACCAATCGGCGGCTATTTGCTTGTTTTTACCTGAATTCATTTTTTAAAATTAATTTTATTATTTAACTTCAAGCCATGATTAAAAGGATATTTATTGTTTTATTTATTTTTTGCGTAGGCAATCTGGCTGCACAAACAAAAAAGCCGGTAGTAAAAACCAAGGGCAAAACCGAAGTTGCACCTAAAGATACAACCGCTCCCGATCCGGAATTAAGCCCAATGGAAAAGCTAGAACTCACCCTGCCTCTTGAAAATGAGATCGATCCAATGACGGGTAAAAAAGTTTTTTACAAAGATAGGAAACGGATAATTGATTCGTTTCGAACTGCCCTTATTATTGAACTTAAAAAACTATCGATGAACTTTTATGTTAAGACCAAACATGCAAGGCCTAAATCAACCGATAAAGTGCAGCTGTGCATAAA
The DNA here is from genome assembly GCA_025963735.1 of Bacteroidota bacterium. GTDB lineage: Bacteria > Bacteroidota > Bacteroidia > B-17B0 > Aurantibacillaceae > Aurantibacillus. Next base: position 6,003 of record JAOQAF010000013.1, on the reverse strand, counting down.
CATTGCAAATAAGGACACTAATTTATTATATTGTGTGAACGACTCTATATGCAAGGATCCGGAAGTTTCCAAAGTTTTATTTCAGGAAAGCAAAGGAGATACAACTTATGTATTAATTTATGTTGATGCCTTCAGCAAATCAAAATCAGATGGAGGTTTGTGTAATGCCGGAAAAGAAACGAAACTATTTTTTGCACGCTGGAATACAAAAACAAATCAGGCAAAGTGGAAACAAAAAACGATTGCATCCTGTATCAAGGGCGTTACCAACATGACCAAAGAGCCGGTTGCAGACTGGAACAAGTCAGGCATTTTAACGGTTAGTTATCATCGTGGTTCTAATTTTTACGATATTAAATTTGATCCTCAGCATCCTGAATTAGGCATGCAAAGTGGCAAAGACAGCGAGGGAAAGTAAAATAAAAAGCTGTAAAATATTTTATTCTTACAAAAAAAATAGTCATATTTAGCCTGGTTGAACCACTGGCTTAAAATAGTATTATTGCCTTTCGCCTGTTTATACGGGTTTATAACGTCTATCCGCAATCTTTTGTACGACTGGCATTTTTTTAAACAAAAGAAATTTGATGTACATACAATCGGGGTAGGAAATCTTTCTGTTGGGGGGGCCGGTAAAACCCCACTCGTTGAATTTATTGTTAAGCTTTTATTAAAAGAAGGTTTTAGACCCGCTACTTTAAGCAGGGGATATAAACGTAAAACAAGCGGGTTTGTACTGGCTAGTGTCAATAGTACAGCCGAGGACATTGGCGATGAACCCCTGCTGTATAAATACAAGTACAATATTGATGTGGCTGTCGATGCCCGTAGGGTAAATGGAGTAAAGAAACTATTAGCGCTTGATAAACCACCTGGTGTAATTGTTTTAGATGATGTATTTCAGCACAGGGCCATCAAGTGCGGGTTAAATATTGTAGTTAGCGATTATCATAATCTTTTTTTTAACGATACAATGCTTCCCGCCGGAACGTTAAGAGAATTTGCCACCGGCATCACCAGGGCCGATGTGATTATTGTAAGTAAAACCCCGGAGCGTACTTCGGCGGTGGATATACGAAATATCATAAAAGACATAAAACCAAAGGCTCATCAGAAAGTGTATTTCAGCTATTTGCAATACGGTGAATTATTTTCTATTAGTAATTCTGCCGATAAAATAGATACATTAAAAGATTTGTTCAGATTCAGATTAATTGCTTTTACAGGTATAGCAAACGCTGCGCCAATGATCAACTATCTGAAAGAATATGCCGCGGAAGTTAAGCATTTACCGTTTAGCGATCATCAGGAATATACTCCAAAACATCTTCAGGATATTGAAGCTTATTATCACAGTATAGAAGGTGGCAATAAACTAATGGTTACTACAGAAAAAGATCTTATGCGTTTAAAAAATACTTCTGTATGGCATATTGCGGAAAGAATGAATATTTTTGTGCTTCCTGTAGAAGTAACGTTCAAGGACAAGGAAGAGGAGTTTAATAATTTAATTTTAAAGTATGTTAGAACAAATAGAATTCACCACGAAAAGTATTCGTGAGAAAACAAAAAATTTTACTCCGCAGGTTGGTATTATTCTCGGCACAGGTTTAGGTGGTTTAGTTAAAGAAATTACGGTTGAATACGCTCTTCCATACCATGAAATTCCCAATTTTCCGGTAAGCACAGTAGAGGGTCACAGTGGAAAATTAATTTTTGGTGAATTGGGTGGAAAAAAAGTTATTGCCATGCAGGGGCGCTTTCATTATTATGAAGGCTACAGCATGCAGCAGTTAACTTTTCCGGTGCGTATCATGAAAGCTCTCGGTGTTAAAACCCTTGTGGTTAGTAACGCCAGCGGAGGTATGAATCCTTCGTTTGAAGTAGGGGAGATCATGATCATTAACGATCATATTAATTTATTCCCAACAAATCCTTTGATAGGTAAAAATATTGAAAGCCTGGGCACGCGTTTTCCTGATATGAGCGAAGCGTACAAAAAAAGTTATGTTGAACTGGGAAAACAGATTGCCAAAGAAAACGATATTAAAGTTAGCGAAGGTGTATATGCGGGCTTAAGCGGGCCATGTTTTGAAACCCCGGCCGAGTACCGTTATATCTGGCGTATTGGGGCCGATGTTGTAGGAATGAGCACCGTTCCTGAAGTAATAGTAGCCAAACATTCAGGTATGGATTGTTTTGGTATAAGCATTGTTACAGATCTTGGAGTGGAAGGTGTTGTACAAAATGTTACTCATGAAGAGGTGCAGCACATTGCACGCGGTCAGGAACCTAAAATGAGCCTGATTGTAAAAGAATTTGTTAAGCGGATCTCTTAATTTTTATAGTAAAATTTATTTTCAAGAAACGGCCTGGCCTCTGCCCCTTTTTTAAAAATAAAAAAGATGGTACGTGCCGGCTGACTTGAAACCCCATTCACAAGCGTTTTTAATTCATATTGTACCAGTTCCCCCGACTTTATTTCTTTTGGTTTAAACGAACATTCATAGTTGAAGCCTCTTATGTATTTAAAAGTATATACACTGTCGTTAAGCGTTTTAATCAACTGACCGTTATCGATAAGGACAGTTAAGGTTTTTTTTAATGAATCATTTACAATCAGGTAAAATTCATTTCCTTTATTTTTTGAAATAGTATCTGTCTTGTTACCTTTTTGAAAGAAATAAAAAGAAGTATTCGTTTTCTTAACTTTAATGGAATTTGTTTTTTGAGCAATTAGACTGCCTGCACAAATGAATAATATAATGAAGAGTAAACTGGTCTTTTTCATTCATAAAAAACTTTAGCTCTAAGGCTCTTCCTTATCTATCTCTTTTTTAATTTCCTGGATGTGTTCATTTACTTGTTCAGTAATGCCTCCGGTACTGCTATAAATGTCTTTCTTAAGTCCGTTGGTAGCATCTTTAAATTCACGCATGCCTTTGCCTAATGTTTTTGCAATGGTTGGAATTCCTTTACCTCCAAACAGTAACATGATCACAAATACGATCATCACTACTTCTCCGCCACCAAGGTTCAGGAATAATATAAATTGGTTCAGTATCATTTTTTTCCCGCTTTCATAAATTTATAAACCGCAACGGCTCCGCCGATAAATACTATTGCAATAAATACAATAATCATATAATCGCTGATGTCTGTTGTTTGCTTCATGGTTTATCTGTTGTAAAGATAATTAATCTCCTTCAATTCCTAAGTGTATTAAGGCGTCTCCTTCATTTACCACGGGCTGGTTATTGGTGCCCACAATATATCCGTCAACATTACTTATTATTTTATTTTCAATATCTCCGAATGGGTTACAAATAACCCCCAAAAGATCACCCTTTAAAACAAAAGCTCCGTTTCGGGCATTCATGTGAAAAAGTCCGCTGCTATTGGCTCTGATCCAGGTATCTTTTTTTATTTTAACCGAAGGGTTGTTAGGTAGGTTAACATCAACCATATCATAAGCCCTCATTAACCGCAGGCATCCGTTAACACCTTCGTTAATGGCGAGGTAATCAAACCGCATGCTTTCTCCGCCTTCGTAAACTAAAATGGGTTTGCCTTTTTTCGCCGCTTCCTGCCTGAAGGTGCCGTCGCGGTAAGTACTGTCAATAATCAGAGGAGCTGAAAATTTTTCAGCAAGAGCAACGTTCTCTTCAAAATCAAACACGCAGCGCAATTGCGGATAATTATTGATTTTTGCACCACCGGTATGAAAATCCACGCCAAAGTCAATAATTGGTAAAATATGTTTCATTAAATCATAGGCAATCCTGCTGCCAAGAGAACCGTTTCGGGTGCCGGGGAAACAACGGTTGAGGTCGCGCCCATCGGGCAAATCGCGACTGCCATATAAAAAGGATACAATATTTATAACCGGAATAGCAATGAGTGTTCCGCATTTAAGTTCCTGAACTTCCTGGCGTGAAATTATTTTTCTAACAATTTCTATTCCGTTCGTTTCCTCGCCATGCATGCCTGCACTGAATAAAACGGTTGGTCCTTTTTTTTTGGAATGTACTACGTGAACGGGGATCTCTATATTGGTTTTTGTGTGAAGCTGATAAGAGTTAAGAACTATGGTCTTATTTTCTCCCGGCCCAATGGATTGCCTGTTTATGGTAATAGTTTCCTGCACGTTTATTCACCGGGTTTGCTGAACTCATTGCGTTCTACATACTCAATAATTTTTCCCGCTATATCAATACCAGTGGCTCCTTCAATTCCTTCAAGACCGGGAGAGGAATTTACTTCCATTACTAACGGTCCGCGACTGGATTGTAAAAGATCAACACCGGCAATTCCAAGCCCAAGTTTTTTAGCCGCTTTAATGGCAGTGGCTCTTTCCTCGTTACTTAGCTGAATAACGGAAGCAGAACCTCCGCGGTGCAGATTACTTCTGAATTCCCCATCCTTGGCCTGACGTTTCATGGCGCCTACAATCTGACCATCGACAATAAAAACCCTTAGGTCGGCACCCTTGGCCTCGTGAATAAATTCCTGAACGAGCATATTGGCTTCCAGCTTCATAAAAGCTTCAACCACGCTTTTGGCTGCCTTTTGGTTTTCGGCAAGTATTACCCCAATGCCCTGGGTACCTTCTAATAGTTTTATAACACATGGCGCTCCGCCAATATTTTCAATAACGCTGTCAATGTCTTTGTCTTTAGGGGAAGAAGCAAAGGCCGTTTTAGGAATGCCGATTCCCGCTCTTGCCAGTATTTGCAGGCTGCGTAGTTTGTCGCGCGAACGAACAAGGGCCTGCGATTCAACAGCGGTAAATATTTTCATCATTTCAAACTGACGCACAACCGCGCTGCCATAAAATGTTGCGCTGGCGCCAATTCTGGGTATAACGGCGTTAACATCCGTTACTTCTTTTCCGTTAAAATATATATGGGGGCGCCCCTGTTCAATTACCAGGACACATTTCATATGATCCAGTAAAAGGATCTCATGGCCACGCTGTTCACCCGCTTCTATAAGTCTTTTAGTAGAATATAAGTTTTTGTTTCTTGAAAGTATTGCGATTTTCATCAGTGAAGATTGTGACAATAAAGATAAAGAAATAGAAGCACAATGCCTCTGAAGGAAGGATAATTCTTTAATTAAAGCAGTATTTTTTTAATAGCCTTTTTTGCCAGCGGGCCGCCGATATGTAACTGGTTAACGTCTATCAAAAACTTTCCTTTCAAAGGTTTTCGGCCTATGAGAACGGGATAACGCATGTTTCCCCGGTTAGTAAGTGATATGGTTGAGCGAATGTTTTTTTTGCCAATTTTAAGAATGGTGCTTATAATGTAACGCTCTTCCATCTCACCAAAAGAGTTTTTTATTTTTTTTGTAGAAAATTCAGTGAACCTGAATTCCTGCGCGGGCTGAGGGCCTCCGCCTGAAATGGTAAAAAAAAGTGTTGGAGTTTGTATGTCTTCAAGTAATTTAATTTCCTCACAATGTATGGCGCAGGTATAGGCGCCTGTATCAATCTTAGCTTCTATTTCATAAATGCCAAGAAGCGGAAAGCTAACGTATTCGCGCCTGCCAATGAGCCTTATAAGGGGTTTTTTATTCTTCACTCTTAAATAAGTTATAAAAGCGTTTAATGTTAATTTCAGGATTAAGGGGTTGCTTTTGAAGATAGAAAAGTACAAAATTATTGGCAAAGTAAGGGGCAAGCATAACTCCTTTGGTACCAAGGCCGTTAAAAACATGCATATTTGAATGTAAGGGATGAGGCCCTACAATTGGGCGCCTGTCTTTTGATGATGGCCGGACGCCTGCTTCGTGTTTAAGGATCTGGTACTCCGAAGAAATCATCTCCTTTAATTTTGATTCAAGTTCTTCTAAAGCTTTCGCCGTTGTAGTTTCGTCAAGCTTGTCCCATTCGTAAGTGGCGCCTGTTTTAAATGTGTTTTCACCTGTTTGTAAAATGAATGCGCCCTTGTTTAAAATTTATTCATCAAAGACGAGGTTTTTTGATTAAAGGGTTAAGGT
>JAOQAF010000070.1 GCA_025963735.1 Bacteroidota bacterium | reverse complement strand
GGCGCCTGGGATTACCCCGCCAATACCCGCGGATATACTTCCGGAGCGATACTGCAATACTCAACGCTTTTTTTTGAATGTCGTTATGCCTTTACCGCAGTGCCCACAACCGCAAATGGTCCGGTTTTAAATTATAATTTTTTACAGGCCAACGCAAACACACTTGAATTTCAATTTAACTATTCAAAAAAAGGAAATATTAAATTACTTGCCTTTTATAATAATGCGCCTATGGGCTCTTATACAAAGGCAGCCGCCCATACCGATACCATTGACATTACCCGAGAAAGAAGTTTTGGAAGAAGCAAATATGGCCTATCACTTAATCTGCAGCACAACATTACAGATAACCTTGGTTTATTTGCGCGTGCCAGTTACAATGATGGTAATAATGAAACCTGGGACTTTACTGAAATTGATCAGTCTGCTCATATTGGTTTAAGTTTAAAAGGAACAAAATGGAAACGTGAAGATGATGTATTAGGTATTGCTTCGGTAGTGAATGGCATCAGTCCCCAACATCAGGCTTATCTAAAAAAAGGAGGTTACGGTTTTATTATTGGTGATGGAAATCTTTCTTATACCAATGAATTTATTTCGGAAATTTACTATCTTTTTTTAATCAAAAAATGGTTCCTCTCGATATCGCCGGGTTACCAGTTTATACTTAACCCTGCGTACAATGCTTCCCGAAAAGGGCCTGTGCATATTTTTTCATTAAGGGCGCATGTTCAGTTTTAATTTTAACATTTTGAATTTATCATTTGAAAATTATTTAAATTTGTAAATACTTTTTGAAAAAATTACAACATATTTATATTGCAATTCTATTTGTGGCTATGTTATTTACAGTTACTCGTTATTTTACTATGAATAATACGCCAAATAAAACTGAGTTATGTAAAAAATTAATTAACGAACAATCGGAAGAAGACACGACCGAAGAAGGCGATCAGGACACTGACCATGAAACAGATGATCTTTTTAATTCGGGTGCAAACTTAAACTTTTTCATTAATTGCCTTCCTTCTTGTTTACATAATTACATTTCTCACCAATATCTCTGTGCTTATTCTAGCATAACTACTCCTCCACCAAAAATTTAAGACGTTTACTTCGGTACTCATCGCTATTTTTTCTATTAACTCATCTTAAATTTTTTATGATTCTAAAAACTATTTTACCTGATTTGAAATCAGGGATTGTTGTATTTCTTGTTGCACTACCCTTATGCTTAGGCATTGCTCTGGCATGTAACGTACCTCTGTTCTCAGGTCTTATATCCGGCGTAATTGGGGGCATTGCTGTAACAGCTTTAAGTAGCTCTGCCTTAAGTGTCAGTGGTCCCGCCGCTGGTTTAACCGCGGTAATTTTAAGCGCATCAGCTTCACTTGGTTCGTTCGAGGCATTACTTGCCGCCATCCTATGCGCAGGTATATTACAAATTGTTTTCGGTTTACTAAAGGCTGGAAATATCAGTAGTTTTATTCCCATCTCAGTTATTAAAGGGATGCTTGCAGGAATAGGAATTATATTGATTATAAAACAACTGCCCCATATGGTTGGATACGATAAAGATCCGGAAGGAGACTTTAATTTTGAGCAACCCGATGGCCATAATACTCTCTCTGAGCTTGTGTATATGCTTAACTCTATTTCTCCCGGTGCAATCATAATTGGAGTAACATCACTATTGATTCTTCTTCTTAGCAATACAAAATTTTACAAAAATAATATTCGATTATCTAATGTTCCTGGTCCATTAGTGGTTGTTGTAATTGGAATTCTTTTGAATATTGGCTTTCGCTCTTATCAGAACTTTGAGTTAACATCAGAACAACTTGTAATTTTACCGAACATAAAAAGCTTGACTGATTTAAAAGAAGTTTCGCTATTTCCCGACTTCAGTCAGATTATGAGTTACAAATTTTTAATAATTGTAGTTACGCTGGCAATGGTTGCAAGCCTTGAATCATTATTGAGTCTAGAAGCCACCGATAAGCTTGATCCTCTGAAGAGAGATTCAGATTCAAATAAGGAATTAATAGCACAGGGTGTTGGTAATATTCTTTGCGGCTTGGCAGGTGCATTACCGGTTACAGCTGTAATTGTAAGAAGCTCCGCTAATATTAATTCAGGAGCAAAAACCAAATTGAGCGCTATTATTCACGCCGTTTTATTGTTGGGTTCTGTTTTATTAATTCCTAACATATTAATGCTTATTCCTAATTCTGCATTGGCTGCTATACTTATAATGACAGGTTATAAGCTCACGCAAATTTCTTTATTCACGGCACTCTATAAAAAAGGCTGGGACCAGTTTCTTCCTTTTATTATAACCGTAATTGTGATGTTGCTTACCGATCTTTTAAAAGGCGTGGGCGCCGGGGTGGTTGTAGCTGTTATTTTTATCATTAGAGCTAATATCAGAATCTCCTTTGATGTAGCTGAACAACTTATCAACGGTAAAAGACATTATCTGATCAAACTCCCAACGCATGTGACATTTTTTAATAAAGGATTTTTAAAGCGATATTTGGACTCTATTAAATCAGGAAGCAGGGTAATTATTGACGGTACAATAAATAAATCTACCGACAAAGAAGTAATTGAAGTAATTTTAGAGTTTATATGGAAATCAAAAGAAAAGAAAATAGAAATTGAGCAAATTAAATGTAATTTTTAACATGGAAGAAAGTTATAAAAAACTAATAGATGGCAACAGAAGATTTGCCTTATCAAAAAAATTTGAAGATCCTGAATACTTTAAAAAGTTATCGATGGGTCAAAAACCGGAATACTTGTGGATTGGCTGCAGCGACAGCCGGGTGCCTGCTAACGAAGTAACAAATACCGAAAGCGGAGAGATCTTTGTGCATCGTAACATTGCCAATCAGGTGGTGAATACCGACATAAACGCCTTAAGTGTAATTGAATATGCAGTTAATTTTTTAAAAGTAAAGCATATAATAGTTTGTGGACATTACGGCTGCGGAGGCGTATTGGCTGCAATGAGTAATAATCTCCATGGGTTTGTTGACAATTGGCTGGTGAATATTAAAAATGTTTATCACAAAAATAAGGTGGAGCTTGATACCATTCCGGATCCCGATAAAAAAGCCGATCGTCTTACCGAACTAAATGTAATTGAACAGGTGAGGAACCTGGCCAAAACTACTATCGTGCAACAGGCGTGGGCTGAAAGGCCTTTACACATTCATGGTTGGGTATATGGCATTAACAGCGGTTTAATTACCGACCTGTGTATAATTCATAATGAACAGGATGATATTGAAGAGATTTTCAGGTATAACATTAAATAATTTTGACACCGAGTGCGGAGTTAAAATTTTTATTTAGATTTGAAATTCTTTATTATTTTAATTTATTTACACCATGAAAACAGCTTTAATTACTGGAAGCACAAGCGGCATAGGCCTGGGTATTGCCCGCGAATTCGCGAAAACGAAACAATACAATATTATTTTCAATGGTCTGGAACCTAACGGTCAGGAGATTGCCGACGGAATTTCTAAGGAGTTCGGAATTGGCGTCATGTACAGCAACGCCAACATGCTAAAACCCGAAGAACTGCGAAAAATGGTCGGTGACGGTAATGCTAAATTCGGTTCTATTGATATCCTTATAAATAATGCCGGAATTCAGCATGTATCCGCCATTGAAGAATTTCCGGACGAAAAATGGAACGCTATCATTGGTATTAATTTAACCTCTGCCTTTTATCTTAGCAAAGCGGTGTGGAAAGGACTGAAGGAACGTAAATTTGGTCGTATTATTAATATAGCTTCGGCTCATGGC
>JAOQAF010000023.1 GCA_025963735.1 Bacteroidota bacterium | reverse complement strand
AGTTGGTCATAACAAGCGGACCGGCACCTAACGTGTCGGCAATCTTTTCTCCGTAATCGTTAGGCGCGAAAAAAAACGCGTAAGGCGTGGAAAATGCAAATTTAAAATCGCGTACACCCTGACCCGATGGAATAAGAGAACTAAAATTCCAGTTAAAATTTACTCCCGTTTGCGTGTAATTACCAAGGGAAGTTAATTTGGCATTACTATAACGCAGGGTATCTCCGCTTCCCGGCATATTCGTATTATTAAGAGAAATTGGTATTTGGCCAGTCATCTTAAAAAAAATGAGCGAAGTAAGAAAAGCGAAGTAAATTCTATTCATGATAATGGTATTTTTGTTGTAACTTATTTAATTGGCAAAACCAAGATACTAAAATTTTATTTTAACGTTACACTATTATTGAAGAACGCAGCGAAATACTTTCTTATTTATTTGCTATTTATAACTCCTGGTATTAAATCGCAGGATATCCGTTTAAAAATTATATTCCCAACCGAAAACAAAGCGCTTAAACGCATCAACTACCGTCAGAAACTCCCTTCTAAAGAAGCAGCTCTGAAAGAAATTAACGCAGTAATGTTTTCTTTGCATCAGAAAGGATATCTTTTGGCTTCAGCGGATACACTAATAACCGACAGCAATGTGATAACGGTTAAAATTTCTGAACATGATTATTTTAAATGGGCCCGCTTAAAATTAGGCAACCTCAACCCCACACTGGCTTCCAAATTAGCTATCAGCGAAAAGTTATATTTTAACAAACCCTTCCGTTATAATGAAGTAGCCAGAAGTATAAACAAAATCCTGATATATTATGAAAACAATGGTTATCCCTTTGCTTCTGTAAGTCTTGACAGCGTTGAAACAAACCATGACAGTTTAAAAGCGGTATTACACATTGAAAAAAATAAATTATTTAAAATAGATTCTGTAGTTGTAAAAGGAAACGTGCGGTTAAATAAAAAATTTCTTAACCGATACCTTTCGATTAAAGAAAACATGCCCTATAATGAAACAACATTATCTTCCATTTCGCAAAAAGTAAAGCAACTATCTTTTGTAACAGAAAAACAACCACAACTTGTAAGACTTACTAATAAAACAAACAAGCTTATTTTATTTCTTGATAAAAAAAACGCGTCGCAGTTTGATGGAATTATAGGCCTGCTACCGGATGCAGCAACAAAAAAAACAGTGCTAACCGGCGATGTAAAACTAAAAGTGGTTAACGGTATTTTTCATAATGGAGAAACGTTTGATCTTCAATGGCGCAGGTTACAATCGCAAACGCAGGATTTTAAAGGAAATGTTATCTATCCGTACCTGTTCGGAAGCCCCGCCGGGATTGATTATTCTTTAAAGATTTACAAAAGGGATACAACCTTTATTGACATTAATAATAATTTAGGACTTCAATATTATTTTAATGGTCTGAATTATTTTAAAGTATTTTATAAACAGCGAACCAGTAATCTTATCTCTACATCGGGACTGAATTTTGCCTCTACTCTGCCCGACTATGCTGATATCTCCACCCAGTCATACGGCGCCGGCGTTCTTTATGAAAAATTAAATTACAGATTTAACCCTCATCAGGGAGTTTCATTTAATTTAAATGCTCAAACAGGAAACAGAACAATTAAAAAAAATCCCAAAGTAAATGAAATTGCCTACAATAATCTATTGTTGCGTTCCACCCAATATCAGGTTGAAGGAAGTGTAAATCTATTTATCAGATTATACCGCAATAATGTTTTAAAACTGGGAGCACAAGGCGCATCCATATTTGGAAACTCTTCAATTTTCAGAAATGAACTGTTCAGGATTGGCGGTTTGCGTACGTTGCGCGGTTTTGACGAGGAAAGTATTTATGCTTCTTCCTATATTATTCCAACCATTGAGTACCGTTTTTTATTCGCTCAAAATTCAAATATTATTCTTTTTACCGAAGGGGCGTGGTATGAAAACAACAGTAATAATTCCTATATAAAAGATATTCCTTTAAGCTTGGGAACAGGAATTAATTTTGAAACCAAAGCAGGAATTTTAAGTTTGAACTACGCTATCGGTAATCAATTTGGAAATGGGTTTGATATCCGCAGCGGAAAAATTCATTTTGGATTAACCGCTCTTTTTTAGATTCAAACCTACACGTTTAAACCCGCTTTTAACCGCTTGTCATCTATAAGCCACAGGCCGTAAAACTTCATGACACACGCCCGAGGCACCCTTGTTTTAAGCTTTAAAAAAGGTATATTTGTTAATAGCATTTTTATTATGAAAAAAATTTTCCTTTTAACTTTAGGCCTTTATTCATGGGTGTTAACGGCACAGACTTATCCCAGCCAGAATATTAACCTTATCAGTTTAATCGATCCAAATACGGCCGCCGCAACCAGCGGAACTGACGGGCGTCATTATTCAGGTATATGGGGATGGAAGCAGCCGGTGACGGGCAAAGAATACGCGATTGCAGGAGCAAGCAACGGAACCTATTTTATTGATGTAACAAATCCTTCCACACCAAGCGTTAGCGCATTTGTTGCCGGCAAACCGGGCTGTACGTGGAGAGAAATAAAAACGTATCAGAATTACTGTTATGTGGTGAGCGATGATCCTTCACCAAATACTTTTCAGATAATTGACATGAGTACTTTACCATCAACCGTATCTTTAGTTTACAATGGCACTGATCTTTTTGAACATGGCCACACGGTGTGGATCGATCAGGATAAAATGTACATCGGAGCGGCCACTTACACTTCAGGCGGTGGATTTTCATGCATGAATATATACAGTCTGGCAACACCAACAGCGCCGGTTCTGCTACGAAGCCTGGCGCAGGACTATTCATTTATAAGTTATGTACACGACATGTATGTTAGAAACGACACTGTTTACGCCTCCTGCGGTAATCAGGGCTTGTATGTTTTTAAATATCTAAGTGCCAGCAATACATTTACACAACTTGGCTCTTATACTGGCTACAGTACCGGCAATGCATATAACCATTCCAGCATGCTTACCGCCGATGGCAAGCATCTTATTTTTTGCGATGAATATCCGCCAACATTACCAATTCGTTACGTGGATGTTCAGAATTTAAGTAACATTCAACCTCTGCAAGCATTTAAACCCTATACCGGAACTACACCTCACAACCCTTATGTAATAGGGAATAAATGGGCCTTTGTTTCCTGTTACCAGGATGGTTTGAATTTATACGACATTTCGCAGCCGGGCAATGTTGCATTATCGGGCTATTTTGATACTTACCCACAGGGCGGATATAATACGAGCACCTACAATGGCAATGATTACCGCGGAAACTGGGGAGCATACCCCTACTTGCCAAGTGGAATTGTTTTAGCAAGCGATATGCAGAACGGTGTTTTTATTTTAGATGCAACAGCCGCTTATAATAACCCTGTAGGCATCAAGCAACAAGAAACTTCACAGCCAAATTTCATTTTCTACCCAAATCCTGCATCAGACAAGATAGCCATTCACTGCAATACCTCACATAATTCCCTGATCCAAATTAAAAACACATTAGGGCAATTAGTTTTTGAAAAACATTTCACAGGAATTGTTCAGGATTATTTAAACCTTCAGGACTTTGCAAATGGAACCTACCTTCTTTCTATAACTGAAAACAATTACTCTGTAACAAAAAAATTAGTTGTGCATCATTAAATCCTTTTCTCATGACATTAAAAAAACTTGCATTTTTATTTTGTATTATTCTTGTTATTAACGCAGAAGCGCAACCTTACGCAGCTTCTAATTTTACGATGATAAGTCTAATCAGTCCCGAAGCCGGGGTTAATCAATACAATGATAAATATTCGGGCTGCTGGGGCTGGTATCAATCAGGACTAAATAAAGAATATGCCATTGCATGCTCAAAAAGCGGCACTTATTGGATAGATGTTACAAACCCGGCCACTCCGAGCGTTTCTGCTTTTTCTGCCGGAACATCCACTAACGGCGTTTGGCGCGAAACAAAATCCTATCAG
>JAOQAF010000079.1 GCA_025963735.1 Bacteroidota bacterium | reverse complement strand
GTTATCGGAGCAAATGGATCCGAAACAGTTTTTCCGCATTAACCGCCAGTTTATCGTAAAGTTATCGGCCATCGAAAATATACATGTGTACCCCAAAAGTAAACTGCAACTGGATTTACAACCTGCGGCCGGCGAAGTATTTGTGAGTTTAGATAAAGTAACCAAGTTTAAAGACTGGCTGAATGCCTAGTAGGCTACCGGTTAAATAAAAATTAAAACCCGGCATTTCTGATATATTTTAGGCCTGCTTCAATTTTTTCCACCTTTCCTTCACCCATTCTTTTTGTTGCGCCGGGGTCAGAAACGTCCAGGCCACCAACCTACTGGTTTTGTTTCCCTGGCTCATTGGGATAGTTTTTACCTCAATTGCCTCTACCGCCAGCAACGCTTTGTAAACTTTTTTAAGGTGGGCGCTTTTTGAGATCAGCGTAGTAAACCAGAAGCAGGAATCCGCAAATTGCCGGCTTTCCCGAATCATATTCGCAACAAAAGCTTCTTCGCCACCCGGGCACCACAACTCATTGCTCTGGCCGCCAAAGTTGAGCACCGGTTTTGCTCCCTTTCTCTGGGTCAGATTTTTTACTTTTCTAAAGGATCCTGCCTGGGCCTCGGCAGCGGAGGTATGAAACGGCGGATTGCAGATAGTAAGGTCGAAGCGTTCGCCGGGTTGTATAATGCCAGTGAAAATATGTTTGCCGTTTGGCTGTAAGCGGCATTCTACCTGCCCGGTTAAAGCCGGGTTCAATTCAACTATTTTGGTGGCCGATGCGATAGAAACTGCGTCTATATCTGAGCCCACAAAAGACCAGCCATATTCTACATGTCCAATAATTGGGTACACGCAATTAGCTCCCACGCCTACATCCAGGCAGGTAATGCCGGCACCCCGGGGTATTTTGCCGGCCCTTTCTCCCAAATTACAACTAGCCAGTAAATCGGCAGTATGGTGCAGGTAATCTGCCCGGCCGGGGATAGGCGGGCATAAGTACTTGGCCGGAATATCCCAGTAATCAAGGCGGTAAAAGTGTTTTAACAAGGCTTTGTTCAGCATTTTTACCGCCTCCGGATTAAAAAAGTCAATCGACTCATCCTGGTATTCATTCAGCTTTACAAACATCCCTAAATCCGGAAAGCTTTTTACTAACTCCCGGAAATTATAGCGCCGCCGGTGCTTGTTGCGCGGGTGTAACTCCTTTTTCTCTTTGGGATGTTCTTTCTTATCGGGGCGCATGTGTTTCTTTACTTAAAGGTACCAACTTTTTTAAAAAGCCTGAACCTGCTTAAGAAAAATGACCTGGAAGATGATATAAAGGAATATATTTCAAATATTAGTTTACTTGCCGTGAAGCCATAATTTCTCTTAATAATTTCTTGGTTAATAAGGACTAAGAATTTCCCTTAATCTCGTTTCATTTCGTAGTGAAGTGCAGTTACGCCACACGTAAATGTTTTCGTTTCTATTAGTTTCAGTTTAGTTGTTTCAGTAACATCTTTAAAAAGCGGAATTCCTTTACCAATCAAAACAGGATTAACAAATAACCAAAACTCATCAATTAGGCCGGCCCTCATTAAGGAATGAGAAGCGCCCGGGCTTCCAAAAATTAAAATATTTTTTCCGTCCTGTTCTTTTATTTTATTAATGTTTTCGGCAAGATGGTCGCTAATAACGATGGTGTTGTTCAGTCCTTTATCACTGATTGTTCTTGATAAAACGATTTTTGAAACATTCTTATACCACGCCGAATGCTCTATATCGTGTTTAGATGCGTTTGGTTGATCAGCAGCAGTTGGCCAATATCCTTGCATCATTTCATACGTTACCCGTCCATAAAGCGCGGTGTCGGCTTTTTCTGTTATCGTAGCAACAAAGTCAAATATTTCATCGTCTATATTTATCCAGTTCATTTCGCCATTTGGTCCAGCTACAAAGCCGTCCAGGGAAGTGTGCATAGAAAAAATTAAATTTCGCATGTTGTTATTTTTTTAAATGTTTATACAATTTGTTCGGTAGTTTTATTGTTTCTCGCTTTAAGTTTACTCACGTGTAATCGGCTTGCTGGTAAAGAGTTAGGCTTGAAGTCAATATTTTTAAACCTGTTTTAATTTATTAATGAAATTTTTCTCCTTTCTTTAACATCTCAAGAATTACCTGCATCCGTTTAGTTCTTGTTTCAGGTTTTTTGGCGGTTTGCAGCCGCCACACAATTGAGTAGATATTTGTTTTGTTAAGTGTTTTGAAAAACGCTTCGGCCTTTTTATCTTTAGTTAATTCATTTAGAAAGTCAGGAGGTACAACCATGTTGCTTGACGATTCATACGCTTGCTCCCACCTTCCATCTGCTTTTGCAGCTTCTACTTCTTTTATACCCGCTGCTTCCATCATTCCTAATTTAGTAAGTCGCTCTACATGCTCCTGATTTCTTTTAGACCATATACTTTTGTTCCTTCTTGGGGTAAATTTTTGAAGCCATGATTCTGTATCATACACTTTTTTTTGTCCATCAATCCAGCCATAACATAATGCTACATCAAGTGCCTGCGCATAGGTGATGGTTGGTACTCCGGATTTTATTTTAAATAGCCGTATCCAAATGCCTGCAGATATTGTATGATTATTTGCCAACCATGAAGTGAATTCTTGAGGAGTGTTAAAGGCCAGAATTGGCAAATCCGGTTTAACCGCTTTGTTTTCGTTTTCGTTTTCATTTATCATTTTAAAGCTGGTTTCAAGTTAATATTATTCTTTGTTCAGATTGCCCTGGTTGCCGCTACTATTTTTCAGTTTTATGCCGTAGGGGTATTGGTGGCTTTAATGCTTACACTAATGAGAAAGCCCATAAAAGTTATTTGTTAAAAGTTATTCTTTAAGCTATTATTGCTTTTAAGCTTTTATTCGCGGCTGTTTTCTTTCTGTCTTTAGGTAACAAATTCCTGTTGTTAAAAATATAGGTTGTGTTTATGTCAGCCATCCAATCAATAAGTTTTAATATACCTACAACATTCAAAATAATTCCGAGAGGAATGCCGATTAAATAATCGGTTTTAGTGGCAAGATGATTAGTATTAATTATGGAAACGAAAAAATAAGTACATGGTACAAATAGCAACCAACTTGTTATTAAGCCGGCATTATAAAATGTTTTGCCTTTAAAATTAAATACTATGGTATGGGCTATCGTATTGCCAACAGAAACTAAAATGGTGGTAATACCTAACCAAATTGCTCTTTCCGCAAGCATGGCTGCCAGAAAATAGAAAGTCCAGCCAACAACTACATTTACATAAAATGCTGTATTTGTATTTAATGGGTACCGATCCGGCATTTTACTGTTATACATAACCGTATTAACCATGCCCGGGAAAGTACCTGCCAGGCGATATTCTTCTGCCTGATGTAAAAAAAGAGAAACTAAGCTTAACCACATTAAGATTTCATAATTTGTTAAATTATGGTGGTTTATGAAAATATAAATAGAGACTACGATTGAAAGAAAAACACCTAAGTCATACCAGTTTTTGCGTAGTAAATTCATTTTAAATTATTTATTGTTTTCGATGCGTTGGCGTTTTAAAATGGCTTGGTGTTTATGGCTTATTAGCAAAAGTGCCTTTGTATTTTTCATTTTTGAAATCTGATAGAATATACAAGTCAATGTTTAATTCAAGCCCGCATTCATTAAATACTTTAATTGTTTTTTTGTCAAAGTATAGTCCTGGATTACAGCCCTCGTACATATATTGCACAATTGAGAGTTCGGTATGAAATTGATCTGTAATTTCTTTTAGAATGCTTTTCCGTGGGATGATAATTTCTTCAATAAACTCTTCTATATGGTCGCCAATCCAGTCATTTGAAATATTAGTTGACCTATATTCCCAATAATTATTCTCGCGGATTTTCTTTATTCCTTTTCTTTTATATCCAAATATGTATTCATCCCTTTTATTCCAAGTTGTAGTCGGATTCAAATCAAGTAAGTCCGAAATATGTTTCGGGTCGGTATCAAAGTCGGAAATCTTAAGTTCTACAATATTTTCATTTTTTGGCATCTGTTATTTTTTGCATTGTTTTTAACATTTTGCAGGTAAGCGAAGAAATGGCTTTTCTAAGCGGTTAGTTCAAGCCGTTTTTTCGCTAACGTATTGTGGCTGTTGCACAACTCAAGATAAGTTATTAACTTAAGGAATGCAAGGCAGAAAGCACTATCAGGAGCAGCTGTTCACTTGTTTTCAACTCTCCGACCGGGTACCAGCCGATAATTTTTACCGCC
>JAOQAF010000071.1 GCA_025963735.1 Bacteroidota bacterium | reverse complement strand
AGAAAAATATTCCGGCATTTATCTTCCATCTAAAAAAGATACAATTTTAAAGACCATGGAAATAATTAATAGTGCAAATAAACTTTTTAGATTCATAGAAACTCCAAATGAAGCTCCCAATACTGTTAATAGAAACGTTGAATTAGAATTTGTTACTG
Organism: Bacteroidota bacterium; assembly: GCA_025963735.1. GTDB lineage: Bacteria > Bacteroidota > Bacteroidia > B-17B0 > Aurantibacillaceae > Aurantibacillus. Next base: position 5,127 of record JAOQAF010000071.1, on the reverse strand, counting down.
ATAATATTTTCTTTTATCCTGATAGAAGTGGAAGAAGCATCGAATTCATTGTAAATGGTAAAAAGGAAGTTACATGTTGCTTATTAAGAAGGCCGGACGGTACTTATACTCTTTCAAAGAAAAAATAGTTTGTTCATTTCAAATTGTTTGCAACCAAAATTAAAATCTTGACAAACGCCTAAAGTTGAGCCGAAGTTAAAGAAGTTAACATCTCAGTATGCATGAAAAGCCCGTAAATTAAATGTTTACGGGCTTTTTGATGATTGCGTACTCGTACTTATGAAAAGCGTCTCCCTAAGGCTAATTGAAACAAAGTTTATTTTAAAAATATTCAAGTCGCATAAATAACTCCCAAAAATTATAATCCCTTCCTACTGTTTAATCCATTGTACTTTGTTACCTTTATCTGGTAAGTACTAAAAATATGGATCTAAAACATCAGGAAATTTTCCAAAGAATGAAATCAGGTAAGTCATTTAAAATGGTTGATCCGGATTTTCAGATTGTAAATGATATTGTTAGTGATACTTTAAAGCTTTCTGTTGAACTTAATAGCAGTGGCGATACCAATAAGATCAGGGAAGTTTTAAGAAAAATTACTGGTACTTACATTGATGATAGTACTATAGTTTTTGGTCCTTTTTATACAAACTTTGGGCGCTTCATTTCCCTGGGCAAAAATGTTTTTATAAATCATGCCTGTTCGTTTTTAGATATGGGCGGCATAACTATTGAAGATAATGTGTTAATTGGACCTAAAGTAAATTTGGTAACCGAAAATCATCCCATAGGTCCTCAGAACAGAAAGGACCTAATTTGTAAGCCTATTATAATCAAAAAGAATGCTTGGATTGGCGCTGCCGTTACTATTCTGCCGGGAGTTACTGTTGGAGAAAATTCCATTGTGGCTGCGGGGGCTGTTGTTTCTAAAGATGTGCCTGCCAATACTATTGTTGGCGGCGTGCCCGCTAAATTTATCAAAGATCTTTGAATAACGCCTTACTATGGATAAATGATTATGAACTCAATTTTTTAATGGATTTTACAACTGATAGGATTTTCTTAAAAGTGTATTGAATTAATTTAAGCTTTATGAATTTTTTATAATCAAGCTTGAACTATTTTGTTGAATGGCCTCAATTAAATCAAATATGATTTGACAGATTATGACAACATTCATTTATTTTCTAATAAGTTATTCTCTTAATATTTAAACGCTTGTTTAAACTCTCAACATCCACTGCCACCGGGGCGATTTAATAGATAAGCTGATCTAAAATCGCTGTACCTTATTGGCTGCCACCAAATAACCTGTTGTTTTTTGTTAGTCTTTCCTTCGGCAGTTGTTGGTTGAATAATCTCTTCAGATTTAACTCTCACGGTGTCCTTTTTACAAGCGATAAATCCAAGCGCTATGATGGACAGTATTAAAAAATTATTTTTCATATTATGTTAATGTTAAATATAAAACAAAGGTAATTCTTGTATAGAACATATGTTGTTATTGAAAAGTTATTGGCTTGTTAATGAGTTGTTAATACGCGTGAAGTGGTGTATAAAAGAACTAATTTTGAACCTCACGATGAAATGGAATAGAACTTACCTCTTTATAATTATATCTTCCCTCGCCTTGTTGATCGTGCTGATTATTCAGGTAAGGTGGATTTTTGAAACAGCTAAAATAAAAGAGGAAATCTTTAATGAAAAAGCCAACCTGGTTCTTTCACAAACACTCCAAACTCTTTCTTCTGATACTGTTACAATTAATAATATAAGAGTTGAGGTAAATAAGAATGAAATACGTAAAATAGATTCACTTCTTAAATATTACATGACGTTTTATCATATTAACCTCTCCTATTATTTTGAAGTAAAGGCTAACCTCTCTGAGATGACTGCCCCCAATGCGTTTATGTATAACAAAGGATCTGAGCCAGGTTGCTATCAACAATGTTTGCCCGAAGGTGTCGGAAATAAAGCTACAGGTTTTGGATTGAAACTTGTTTTTCCGGATGAAGAGAAATATATTTTTGAAGAAATGGGAATTCCTTTTATTACTTCAATATTCCTGATTCTTATTGTACTTGTAATGTTTTGGCGAACCACTGTATCATTAATTAAAGAAAAGGAAATTGCTGAACACACTGCAGACTTTTTAAACAACATGACCCATGAATTTAAAACGCCTTTAACTAATATAGCCCTTGCAGGTAAAATGATAGTGAATGCTTCCCAATTAAAAACTGACGATAAAATAAGGAACTACTCGGGCATCATACTTCAGGAAAATGAAAAACTAAGATTACAGGTTGAGCAGGTATTAAGTATGTCAGCGCTCGAAAGCGGTGAAATTCCTTTACTGAAAACAGAACTTGATTTTCATGAATTGATTAAAGACGCGGTGAAGTGTATGAATATTCAGATTGAGGGTAGGAACGGTTACTTAAAATTACACCTTAATGCGCATAGCTTTATAATAATGGGTGATAAAATAAAACTTACGAATGTTTTGTATAACCTGATTGATAACGCTTTGAAATATTCCGGAGAGAAGCCTTTAATATCGCTTCAAACTGCTGACAGTTCGCATGGCATTGTACTAACGGTGTCCGATAATGGTATAGGTATAGAAAAAGAATATCATAGCAAAGTGTTCGATAAATATTTCAGGATGCCTACCGGCGATGTTCATGATGTGAAAGGATTTGGTTTAGGTCTCACGTATGTAAAAAAGATAATTGAACTCCACAAACGAATTATTAAAATTGAAAGCGAAAAAAGAAAGGGAACATCCTTTACAATATTTTTGCCTCATGATTAAAGAACGACCAAAAATACTTCTTGCTGAAGACGATCAAAATTTGGGATTGCTTTTGGTCGACTATTTGGAGGCCGAAGGGTTTGATGTGAAATTATGCAAAGACGGAGAATTAGCTTTTCGCGCTTTTAAAGATGAGTTGTTTCATCTTTGCTTGTTTGATGTGATGATGCCTAAAAGGGATGGATTCTCATTGGTAAAAGAAATACGAAAGCTGAATAAAAAAATTCCGGTAATTTTTATTACAGCCAAATCTTTAAAAGAAGACAAGCTAAAAGGATATGGCCTGGATGCAGACGATTACATTACAAAACCTTTTGACGAAGAAGAATTGCTTTGGAAAATTAAAGCGATCATACGTCGCACTCCGGGTTACATAAGCCAGTGCAGTATTACGGTCCACTCATTGGGCAACTATTCATTTGACCATAGTAACCAGTCTCTGATTATTAATGGTAAAGCCAAACGCATTACAGAAAAGGAAAGCGAAATACTTAATTATTTGTCATTACACCGCAATAAGATAATAAAGCGCGAAGACATGCTGAAAAATCTTTGGGGAGAAAACAATTATTTTCTTGGCCGCAGTTTAGATGTATTCATAACCAAAATACGCAGGTATTTGAAAGATGATCCTGATTTAAGTATTGAAAATGTTTTTGGAGTTGGGTTTATTTTTAATATTTCTCAAAAAAACACTGACATTGAATGACTATATCCTTTTCAAAAGTTTATCTGTTAGTATATACTGCGTTTTTTTTGCATTCTTTTTTTACCGGTGGTTTTATTTATTGCGGGTTGCTACAACCAAAATTTAAATAATAAAAATGCTTCACCATGTCAGGATACTGTTGTTCCGACTATCAAGTTAAATGGGAGTAGTGTTGATACTACATATTTGCATACTCCTTTAAACGATAAAGGAGTCGGCGTTTTTAATGATCGGGATGGCATTGTTGATTGTTCAGATTTCACCTTAATTACAAAATATACCGGCCAAATTAATACACATATTCCGGGCACATATCATTTGCATTATAACGCAATGGACTCTTCAGGAAATCCCTTAACCGCAGTAACAAGAACTGTGCACGTTGTTGAGAACAGTGCCAATGTTTTAAGTGGTAATTACTATGTGACATGTACTTGTACCGCTTCTTCTGCTGGGTCTGCCAACTTTACTATAGCAACAGAAAATTATACCTCTACGGTTATGCCGGGTGCCGCAAATAAGGAATTTGAATTAATAACTTTAAATGTTGGTGATGCAAAAGTAGTACCCTATACCTCTTTAAATGGTAGTTCCATTAACGTAGGAAATTTCGGGCTGCGTGATTATCATAGTTCAAGCAGCGGAACAGGCACTTTATCGGCTGCAAAAAATACTTTTACCATTGAAAGTATTGTTTATCCTTTTTCCGGATCTGTAATTTACAGATGTAAAAATATTTTTACCAAAGCATTGATACATATTAAAATAAGAGAAGAAGATTTGGTAACCCATAGGCTGCCCTAGATTAGTCTGAACGTACAGCCGGTGTGTCTTCCGCAAGTGTTTATAATAGAGATGTATTATTTGTAACTGACAGGAATTATGGCGTTCCAATATTTTAAATCCGGAATCGCTGCAACTTGCAGAATCTCATGGTTCTTGTAGCTTAGATATCCTTTTAATTGGTGGCATAAATATTTGTTTTAATTATAATATGAAAATTGCTACTTATAATGTTAATGGCGTTAATGGCCGTTTACCTGTGTTGTTACGCTGGCTTCAGGAAACTAAGCCCGACGTTGCCTGTTTACAGGAATTAAAATCGCCCAATGAAAAATTTCCCGAACAAGCTTTGCTGGATATAGGATACAAATCTATCTGGCATGGTCAAAAAAGCTGGAACGGGGTTGCTATTCTGATTAAAAATAAATACGCTTTTGAAGATGTGGTGCGTGGACTTCAGGGTAACCCGGATGATGAACAAAGCCGTTACATACAGGCAAAAGTAAACGGAATTATAATTGCATGTCTGTATCTGCCAAATGGTAACCCTGCGCCGGGTCCTAAATTTGATTATAAGTTAGCCTGGTTTAAAAGGCTTCATGCGAGAGCCAAAAAATTATTAAAGTTAAAGGTGCCTGTTGTATTACTTGGAGATTACAATGTAGTGCCCACAGAGCTTGATGCCTACAAGCCTGAAAACTGGCTAAAGGATGCTGTGTTTTTTCCACAATCGCGGGCTGCTTATCAGACCCTTTTAAAGCAGGGTTGGATCGATTCAATAAGAATGCTGCATCCCGATAAAAAAATTTATACG
>JAOQAF010000045.1 GCA_025963735.1 Bacteroidota bacterium | reverse complement strand
TAGCTATACCCAAGGCTGGAAGACCGACAGGGGAATGATATTTGTGATCTTTGGTCCGCCTACCAACACGTATATAAATTCAAAAGGAGAATATTGGATTTATGGAGCAGAAACAAATCCTAACGCTTTGCGGTTTGTTTTTAATAAAACCAAAAATCCGTTCAGCGATAATGATTTAATTTTAGAGCGCTCTCAGTTTTTTAAAGACCCCTGGTATACAGCGGTTGACTATTGGCGGCAAGGCCATGTTTATCTTGAAAGTGGGAAATAACAAGCTTTTAGTGTTTCTTTAATTCCCCAATATATTATGGATATACTATAACCACTTAACTAAAATTTTTTCTTTTATTATGTATCACCGAACTTAATATTAAATTTGTATTAAACTTTAAAATAAATAAATATGGCTTTTGAATTACCAAAACTTAACTACGCGTTTAACGCATTAGAACCACATATTGATGCCAAAACTATGGAAATACACCATGGTAAGCACCACCAGGCATACGTTACAAATCTTAACGCTGCCATTGCAGGTTCGGATGCTGAAAAAATGAGCATTGAAGATATTTGCAAGAATATTTCCAAATACCCGATGCCTGTAAGAAATAACGGCGGCGGACATTTTAACCATAGTTTATTCTGGGAAATAATGGCGCCTAATGCAGGAGGAGTTCCAACAAATGAAGTAGGAAAAGCAATTGAAGCAGAATTAGGTGGTTTTGAGAAATTTAAAACCGACTTTTCGGCTGCAGGTGCTACGCGCTTTGGAAGTGGCTGGGCGTGGTTATGCGTTAAATCTGACGGTAAACTTTGTGTATGCAGCACACCCAACCAGGACAATCCGTTAATGGATATTGCAGAATGTAAAGGAACACCAATTTTAGGAATGGATGTTTGGGAACATGCTTATTATTTGAATTACCAGAATCGCAGACCGGATTATATGGCCGCATTCTTTAACGTGATTAACTGGACTAAAGTAAATGAGCTTTATCTGAAAGCAAAAAAATAAAACAAAGCCCGTTTTTTAACGGGCTTTTTTTATGATGTAATTTTTATTAAACTGCTTCACATTTAGTGAGTGCAAATACTGAGACAACTTCCGGATAACTTATTCCTGTTTTCTGAGTTTACTGATGGCTTCCTCTAAATCGTCAAAAAAGAAATTATTATCCACAATATCTTTGCCGGCCTCTGTGCCAAAATACAAGTATGTCATAGCCTTGCGGCATTTTTCTCCAACCAGAACAACTGTTTGAATATCATCATCGTCAACGCTGTCGTATATCTTTTCAAACTCATCACCACCTTTATAATCAAGATCAGATAAATCTATAATCACATATTTTGGAACCCAAAAATGAACAGCAGCTGATACGATGACACTGATCAAATGTGAATCATCGTCGCCCTGAGATCCCTCGCGGTAAATGCCATGAAACATAATTCGCAGGATCTCGATTTTGTCTTTAGGGTTATTGTTTTCTGAAGAAAAGAACGACCATGAAATGGTAGGACAAACCCTTTTAAAACTTACTTCTTTAAAATCCATTTTTTATTATTCGTTATATGTTTTATTCTTCCAGTACCACCAGTTTAACTTTTCAACCGCATGCGCCTTTTCGCTGGCAAAATAAACGGCGCACCTAAAAGTATAAAGCATGCAGATATCATGCCTAACCCCACTGATGGTGTTCAATTGATCGTACAAAACCATTGGATTCTTGCCTTTTAAGTCTGAAATGCTTCTTAAACCGATGTTCCCCAAGTCAAGCGAGCAGGCTTTTCCTATGCCGGGAATTTTCTGGAATTCCTTGAGAACTTAATTTTATCCATGTTTATTTTTTAACCGTCAATAAATCAATATAGAAAAAACCGGTGTTATACGGTGAATTGTTGTTTTCGGCATCACGTGAATTCTGTGAAGGATTTTCATATTTGCGATAAACTATTTCTCCTTTTTCAAATTGCACAGGCTTTGAAAAAAGAGGACCATCAAAAACAAAGGTATGGAACTCACCGTTCTCGCCACATGGGTCAACGTTTGGCGGTAGAGCGTTTATAAAATCCGTATCAATAATTCTTCCGGCAAAACTTTTATCCAGGTATTTTTCATTAACACAGGTAATAATGGTTTTAAATCCAAGGTCAATAAATTCGGTTAAGATTTCTGATGTTGGCCTCTGCCAGAGTGGAAATAAGGCTTTCATCCCAAAGGGTTTGTGCTGATCTTCGCGGTATTTACGTAGGTCCTCTAAAAAGATATCTCCAAAAACGGAAACAGACGTTCCTTTGTTTTTGAAATCAGTTAAACTTTCAGACATTATTTTTTCATAAGCTTCCATCGTTGGCATATCAGGAACATACATTTTAAAAAGCGGTAAACCTATGCTCTTTGCCTGTTCTTCCAATAATTCCACTCTTACGCCATGCATTGAAATACGCTGATGTTTTTCACTAACACTCGTTAACAAACTTATAACCTCAAATTGATCTTGTTTTAGAAAATGATAAAGACACAAAGCTGAATCTTTGCCGCCGCTCCAGTTAAGAATTGCTTTTTCTTTCATGAACTTCTAAGATACATTTTAATGAGTTATTTAGCGATTCTTTTGATTGGAAGCAATCTTCTTCTTCTTAAAAACAGCTTCACCTCATGGATTTTAAATTTTTGAATTTTGATTTTCAGGATAATCTTTAAAAGTTCTAATTGGGGAGGGAATTTCTCACTTTAATAAAATCTCATTTAAATAAAGTATTAAGAAATGGGTTATGGCATTTATTTTTAATGAAAAGTTTTAAAACTACTGAAATGTTAGTACTTACAGATGATATATCTCTTTCCAATAAAACCATGAGAGATATTATACATGATGGTGAAAAAAGCGCGAAAGCCGCCAACCTTGTGTATGTTTCCGATGCGCAGCCGGGTATTAAACGTATCAGAAAGAAGGATAAGTTCATTTATATGATGGGGGATAAGGTAGTTAAGGATGTGGATACGCTGAACCGGATCAAACGCCTTGTTATCCCGCCGGCATGGGAAAACGTATGGATCTGTCCAATTGAGAACGGTCATTTGCAGGTTACGGGTCTTGATGTTAAAAAAAGAAAGCAATACAAATATCACGCTCTCTGGAATTCTCTTCGCAATCATACAAAATTTTACCGTCTACATTCTTTTGGGAAAGTGATACCGGCTATCAGAGAACGTATTGAAGCCGATCTTTCATTGCCCGGACTGCCTTTAAATAAAGTATTAGCGGCCGTGATTTGTTTAATGGAACGAACAAACATACGAATAGGAAATAACATGTATGAAAAACTGTATGGCTCCTTTGGTTTAACCACTTTAAAAGATAAGCACGTAAAAATAAAAGGGGCAGACATGCAGTTTATTTTTAAAGGAAAAAAAGGAATTACCCATAACATAAGTATAACAAGTAAGCGACTGGCAACCATTGTAAAAAAATGCAGAGACATTCCGGGTAAAGAATTATTTCAGTATTACGACGCTGAAGGAAATCATAAATGCATTGATTCAGGTATGGTAAACAGTTATTTAAAAATTATAAGCGGTGAGGATTTTACCGCGAAAGATTTCAGAACCTGGGCCGGAACCGTTCATGCCATTATGGCTTTCAGGGATATTGGTGTAAGTGAAACCGCCACAGCCACCAAACGAAATGTGGTAGCAGCTCTTGATCATGTTTCTGAGCATTTAGGAAATACACGTACGGTTTGTAAAAAGTATTATGTACACCCTACTATCATATCGCTTTATGAAAGTAATACGCTTCATACATATTTAAAAACCATTAATAAATTTAAAAAGTGTAAAGAAAATGATTTGGAGTGTGAAGAAAAATTGCTAATGAAAATTCTTGAAAAGGAAGGTCTGGTTGCTTAAAGATCTTTTATCATCCAAAGGTTACAGGCAAAATGTCCCGTGTTTCCTAATGGATGATCAAGATCTCTGAAACCCTCTCTTTTATACATTGATACCGCTTTTGAGAGTTCCGGGAATGATTCAAGATATAGTTGATGAAATCCAAACTCTTTAGCTTTTTTAAAACTTGTTTGCATCAGTTTATTTCCAACTCCTTTTCCCCTTGCAGAAGATGCTAAATAAAATTTTACCAATTCAACACATCCTTCAGGCAATCCCTTAGTAGGATAGATGCCGCAGCCTCCTAATATCATTCCGCTTTCCTCGGCCACAAAATAAAAAGATTTGTGTTTTTGAAATAGTTCATAAAGATGATCTGTTGTTGGATCGGTATACACCGTGCCGGGCTTATCAATTTTAAATTCTCTGAACACCCCGCGGATCAAATCTGCGAGTTCCTTATTATCTTTTAATTCAATGGGTCTTATTTGCACGTCACTCATTTAGGTATTAATAAATTTATCCTTCGCCATTCTTAGGGTAGCCAATCAGATAGGCAATGTTCATTGACAATTTATTTTTTACTTTCCCGGCCTGCCAGGAATAATCGGGACCTGTGTTTTGAGCCATTATAAGTAAGTCATTCGGTTTGTATAATCGGGTTATTGATACAATGCCGTCCCAAATGGTACAGAAAGGAATTAGTGGAATAAGGTATGTGAAAATAATATTAGAAATTCGGAACGGACGAAAAAATGGAGTACAAAAGAAAAATATAAGTGGATGAAGAACTAGTATTGCAAGTATTATAAAAAGGTTTTTATCACCTCCGTCAAAAATAGCTATACCTTGCCGTGCTTCCACAGCGTTTTTTAAAACCTTGCTGCCTTGCTGTAGATTGAAATGATGAAATCCTGAAAAAATTGTTCTGAATCCTTTAAGGTTAGAAGGCACGTCCATCGCATCCACTTCCATCTCCGAATAGGAAATTTTACCGGATGTTTTTTTCTTTAGAAATTTATAAGTTGGAACATTAGGAAATTTATCTGTGAGAACAAAAAAAACTTCTTTCTTCACGGTATCACAAATATTTTTTTGAACCTGCTCCACCGCACCTCCGCTGCCTGAGCAAAGATCAATCACAGTTTCGCTCCCCGTTTGTTCCAGTCCTTCCGCTAAGAGGGTGGTAACAGGCCTGTAAAGATCTGCGGTATTAAGAATAAACCGGAGGTAATCTGTCATTCCCTGCCTTATTATAGCAGGAAACCCTTGTAAATCTTCAAACTCAAACAAGCCTGCCCTCATGTTATGCCGGTTAAAAAGAACATGCCATACATGGTTTTACAATTCAAAATATATTCATCTTTAATTGGTATCCATTTCTAAATCACTAATTTTGCTTTCTTTCATGAATCGTATTCAAAACTCCCCTTACAAATCTATCATTTACTGGTTGCTAACCGGGTGTTTACTTATTTATATTATGGTGGTAATTGGTTGTTTAACGCGTTTAACCCATTCGGGACTTTCCATAACCGATTGGAGTTTTATGGGATCGGTTCCTCCGTTGAATGAAAAAATGTGGCAGGAACGTTTTGAAAAATATCAGGGAAGTCCTGAATTTGAAAAAGTAAATTACAACATGACGCTAAAAGAATTTAAGCCCATTTTTATGTGGGAATATATTCATCGCATGACGGGCCGGCTAATGATGTATGTTTTTGCATTTGGTTTGCTGTGGTTTCTGATCAAAGGAAAAATTAACAAATGGATGTGGCCGCAGCTTGCACTTTTATTTTTTATGGGAGCAATGCAGGCTGTAATTGGCTGGTGGATGGTATATAGTGGCTTGCAGCAAAAGCCTGCCGTAAGTCATTACAGGCTTGCCACTCATTTAATGAGCGCATTTACATTATTTGCATTTACATTTTGGTTCGCACTCAGTTTGATTTATCCAAAGGAAACTGTACCCGAAGTTGATGCCGGGAAAAAATTAAAAGGCTTAACAGTTTTATTTTTTGTTACGCTTATTATCCAGAT
>JAOQAF010000035.1 GCA_025963735.1 Bacteroidota bacterium | reverse complement strand
TATCTACCTGCTTCCTTTAGAGGTTAAATCAATCGTAAGAATTTTAGAGGAAAGAAAAATTGACGCGGTATTACCTACCATGGGCGGACAAACCGCTTTAAACCTCGCGCTTAAGTGTGAAGACCTTGGTATCTGGAAAAAATACAATGTAAGAATGATAGGCGTTGATATTGACGCTATAAAAGTTACTGAAGATCGCGACCTGTTTCGTATCCGTATGAACGAAATCGGTGTAGAGATGGCTCCTTCAAAAATAGCAAAATCATTCCTTGAAGGAAAAAGCATTGCCCAGGAATTCGGTTTTCCTCTTGTTATCCGTCCCTCTTTTACCCTTGGTGGCAGCGGCGGTTCAGTTGTTTATGAAAAGGAAAATTTTGATCATTTATTAAACCGTGGCTTGCAAACCTCACCAATACATGAAGTTTTAATTGATAAAGCTGTGTTGGGCTGGAAAGAATATGAACTTGAATTGCTGCGCGATAAAAACGATAACGTTGCTATAATCTGTTCAATTGAAAATTTTGATCCGATGGGAGTTCACACCGGCGATAGTATAACCGTTGCGCCGGCCATGACACTAAGTGATAGCACTTACCAGCGAATGCGAACCATGGCGATTAAAATGATGCGCAGTATCGGAAATTTCTCCGGAGGATGTAATGTTCAATTTGCAGTAAGTAATGATGATAAGGAAGATATTATTGCGATTGAAATTAATCCGCGTGTGTCACGTTCCTCAGCGTTGGCAAGTAAAGCTACTGGTTATCCTATTGCCCGCATAGCAAGTAAACTGGCTATTGGTTATCAATTGGATGAACTTATAAATGAAATAACAAAATCTACTTCCGCCTATTTCGAGCCTACTCTTGATTATGTTATTGTAAAAATACCCCGTTGGAACTTCGATAAATTTAAGGGCTGTAACCGCGAACTTGGCTTTCAAATGAAATCGGTTGGCGAGGTAATGGCCATTGGACGGTGCTTTCAGGAGGCATTGCAAAAAGCGTGTCAGAGTCTTGAAATAAAGCGTAATGGTTTGGGTGCCGATGGTAAAGAAATAACCAATCAGAAAGAATTATTAGCGGCCCTCGAGCGCCCAAGCTGGAACAGGCTGTTCATGATCTATGATGCCATGAAAATGGGCATCTCAATTAAAACAATTCAAAAACTTACCAAAATTGATATCTGGTTCCTGGAGCAAATTGAACAATTAATTGCTCTTGAAAATGAGATCTCAAAATATAAATTACCAACTCTTCCTAAAGATCTTTTATACGAAGCCAAACAAAAAGGTTATGCCGACAGGCAAATTGCCCATTTATTAAATTGTCTTGAAAGCGAAGTTTACTCCAAAAGAAATGAGCAGGGAATAAAAAGGGTTTACAAACTGGTTGATACCTGTGCAGCAGAATTCGAAGCAAAAACACCTTACTACTACTCCACTTTTGAAGACGAGAACGAAAGCATACGTTCTGATAAAAAGAAAGTGGTTATCCTTGGTAGCGGTCCTAACCGTATAGGTCAGGGGATTGAGTTTGATTACAGTTGCGTGCATGGTGTGCTGGCCGCAAAAGAATGCGGTTACGAAACCATCATGATAAATTGCAACCCCGAAACCGTTAGTACCGATTTTAGTACAGCTGATAAATTATATTTTGAACCTGTTTTCTGGGAACATATTTACGATATTATACTTCACGAAAAACCGGAAGGTGTTATCGTTCAGCTTGGCGGACAAACAGCGTTAAAGCTGGCTGAAAAACTCGAAAAATATGGCATCAAAATAATTGGGACCGATTTTAAATCGCTTGACCTTGCCGAAGACCGCGGAAGTTTTTCTACCTTATTAAAAAATAATAACATACCATACCCGGAGTTTGGAGTGATACAGGACGCTGAAGAAGCCATTACTTTATCAAAACATCTTGGTTTTCCTCTTTTGGTTCGCCCTAGTTATGTACTTGGCGGGCAAAGCATGAAAATTGTCATCAACGAAGAAGAACTCGAAACGCACGTAGTTAAGTTATTAAATGATCTTCCTGGTAATCAGGTGCTGCTCGATCACTTTCTGGACGGAGCCATTGAAGCGGAAGCCGATGCCATATGCGACGGCAAAGATGTATACATCATAGGAATAATGGAGCATATTGAGCCTGCTGGTATTCACAGTGGCGATAGTTATGCCGTACTTCCACCTTTCGATCTGAGTGAGAAAGTAATCAAACAGATTGAAGAGCATACCCGTACTATTGCGGTGGCTTTAAAAACAGTTGGATTAATAAATATTCAGTTTGCCATAAAAAATGAAGTGGTTTATATCATCGAGGCCAATCCACGCGCAAGCCGCACTGTTCCATTTATAGCCAAAGCTTATGATGAGCCATACGTTAATTATGCTACTAAAGTAATGCTGCGGGAAAAGATGGTTAAGGATTTTAAATTTAATCCGCGAAAAAAAGGTTACGCGATTAAAGTACCGGTGTTCAGCTATGAAAAATTTCCTGAGATTCAGAAAGAACTTGGACCGGAAATGAAAAGTACCGGAGAGGCTATTTATTTTATTGATGATTTATACGATGAATATTTTCAGAACGTTTACAGCGAAAGAAATTTATATCTGAGTAAATAAAAAAACTACAAAGCTAATAATGAAAAAAACATTTTTCTTTTTATCCGTAACATTCCTGATTGCCTTTGCGGCCTGCAAAACTGTTTCTTATGCCAAAACCATAGATAAATATGATGTTAGCACACAGCAAACCGAAATTGCCAAAAAACGTTGGGCAGAAAGTGATGGCGCTAAATTAATTCGTGGTAAATCTATTTTTACAAAACAATGTACCGAATGCCATAAAGCTTTTGTAATAGAAAAGTTTTCTGAAAGAAAGTGGAATCATGAAATTGACGACATGAGCCCGAAAGCAAAGTTGTCACCAGAGGAAAAACAAGACCTTACGTATTTTGTTTTATCTTATTTGGAGATGAAACAGGCCCCGAAGTAATCTTTAGTATTATTACTAAGGAGAGTATTAACTTATACGGTCTTTAATCAGACTGGCTTCCGGTATTAATTATTTTTACTTGGCTGAACAAGCGTTTTGCCTTCCGGTACAAAAGGCAGCTCAATAATAAATTCGGCTCCTTCTCCCGGTTTTCCATTCGCTGAAATGTCGCCGCCGTGCCTTGCTACAATTTTTTTGCACAATGCAAGTCCTAATCCCGTTCCTTCATAATCATCTTTAGAATGAAGTCGCTTAAAGGTTCCAAAAATAATATTCTTTTTGTTGTCTTCGAAACCTATTCCATTGTCACGCATAATTATACGCAACTGTTTTACTCCATTGGTATGCTTTACTTCACACGCTATCTGAATTTCGGGTGTTACGTTAGCTTTCGAAAATTTAAGTGAGTTATTTATCAAATTATAAAACAACTGGTGTAAAAGTATTTGAATGCCTTTAATTTCAGGTAAACTGGCAACCGTAATTTTTGCTTTTTTTGAG
>JAOQAF010000050.1 GCA_025963735.1 Bacteroidota bacterium | reverse complement strand
GGCACAACCACCTTTAAACCCGGACAATTGGCAAACCAGTTTTCAAAAGCCTGCGAGTGCTGAGAGCTTAACATTCCGGCACTTGCTGTAGGACCTCGGAATACGATTGGTACATTATATTGACCACCGCTCATGCTGTACATTTTGGCGGCACTGTTAATGATCTGATCAATAGCTACAAGACTAAAGTTGAAAGTCATAAATTCAATAATCGGACGAAGACCGTTAGATGCCGCGCCCACACCAATGCCCGCAAAGCCCAGCTCGGCAATGGGAGTATCGATTACACGTTTTTTGCCAAATTCGGCAAGCATGCCTTTACTTACTTTGTAAGCGCCATTGTATTCTGCCACTTCTTCGCCCATTAAAAAAATCTTGTCATCGCGACGCATTTCTTCGCTCATGGCTTCACGAAGGGCTTCTCTGAATTCTATAACTCTCATAAATTGTAAATACTAAGTAGGTTTTCAAAAATAAGCATAAATAAATTGTAAGAGTAATTTTGAAAAGAAAAATCGCTAAAAATGCCTTTCCGATATGGCTTTTTAACGCATTATTTTTTTCCTGCCACGCATTCAATTAGGTCCTTTTGTTGAAGGTATTTATTGGCCATGTCTCTCAGTTGCCGCGGAGTGACCGTTTGAACAGCTTTAAAATATCTATCGAAATAAGAGTAATCCAGATCAAATTCCCAAATGGCCTTAAATTTATCTGCAAGGCTAAAAGGTCCGTCAACACTACGAAGAATCTGGCCAAGAATGTAATTTCGCACAGTTTCAAGTTCCGAATCGCTTACGAGATCTTCACGCAAAATTTTAATTTCTTTATAAGTTTCTTCAAGGGCTTGAGAAGTAACATCAGCCCCCACTTCGGTAGAAATGAAAAAATATCCGGTGTTCACTAACGACATTAAGCCACTTCCGATGCCATAAGTGTAGCCTTTGTCCTCACGGATGTTGGTCATTAAACGCGAACCAAAGTAACCCCCTAAAATAGAGTTGAGCACCTGGAAATGGAAATAATCGGGATGAGTTTTGTTGAATAAAACACGCCCTATCTTAATTGCACTTTGTACAGCATCAGGTTTTTCAAAAAAGTGAATTTGTTGCGGAGTAGTTTGTAAAGGAACATTTTTAGTTATGATTTTATGAGGATTTGTTCCCCATTCTTTTTCGCCAAAAAAGCCGTTAAGTGTTTCAGTCAGATTTTCAGGAAGATGACCGGAAGCAATGATGGTGCAGTTTTTAGACTGGTAGTAATTATCATAAAAAGCCTGCACTTCGTTAATATTAATTCTGTCAAAATCCTTTTCCTGAACATCAATTCCATAAGGATGGTTTTCTCCGAATAAAAGTTCTGAAAATTTTCTTCGTGCAATTACGCTTACTTTTTGGGAGTTGATCTGATACTTTTGTTTTTTATTAGTGATTAGAATATTTAATTCATTCCAGGAAAAAACCGGATATTTTATTATTTCTTCAATAAATTTCAAACTGTCGTTTAAATATTTATTAAGCGAAAAAAGAGTGATACAAGCATAATCCTGGCCAACACCTAATTCAATAAACGAACCGAAAAAATCAATTCCATCGCTGATCTCATTGGCACTAAAGGACTTTGTTCCTGTTTCAAGAAGTGAATTGGTTGCAGAGGCAATTAAGGTGTTAGGCTGATAATACATGCCCGCTTTAAAAATAAATTCCAGTTTTATTAATTCCTGGCTGCCGGCATCAATTGTATAAAGCTCAATGCCATTTTGTAATTTAGTTGGCGTTGCTTTTATAACATCAACTTTTTCAATTGTTTTAAATTCTGGAGCCTGCGTTCTGTTAATCATATTATAAAAGTGGTTTTTTTGTGATGTTGCTAATAAGTGTATAAAAGTTTGCCGGTATTCTGAAGTTTACCCCTGTTCCTTCCAGTTGGTAAAGATCAAGATTTTTTACCTGAATATTAATTTTTTCTTTTTTGCAGTTCCAGATATAAGCAACAATTGTGTTTTTTGAGGATAGATTTGCCGATGTTAATTTCAGGTGCCTGCTTTTACCATTTAAATCTTTATCCAGCCAGTTTAACGGAATCCTTTTATATCCTGTTTGTTCACCTTTTTGGTTGTTTATTTGCAAAACCAAAAAACCATTGAAGGGCTTTGGAACTTCTGCGAAATTTAATTCAGCATATATTTCAATTGGGTTGTTGTTTTTAAAGGTGGTATCTTTTATTCTTTTTAGTTCGAAAAATTCTTCAGTTCCCGATAGATTATAATTTGTAAGATTATATATTTTCCTGTGTTCAATTTTTACGCGTCGTTCTAAAAGCGCCCTGCCCCATGTTTCATCGTATGCCATTTCCTTGTAAAATTGATCATAATAAGGTTTTTCACATTTCATGGCGAAATAATAATCGCAGTTCATTTGCATTTCTTCAGAATCATCCATTGGGTTCAACATTCCACGGTAATTTTGAAACGCGAAATTTAATTCTCTTATCCGGTGACCTCCAATGGTAAAAAGGTTTTGCTTTTTTTCATATTCTTTTTCAAGCTGATGGTATATTTTAGTGGGAATAGTGGAGTAAAAATAAAATGTGAAATTGGAAAAATTTACCGATGCCAGAAAGTTAAGGAATAAGGGAAAAATAATGAGCGCAGTAAAAATTGCTGCAGGAAACTTAACTGTATCAATCATAAAAGCGAGGCAAAGTGCGAAAATTAGAAAAAAGAACAGGCCGGTGCGGTCTTCAGGAAAATTAACATGAAGGAATTTTTTTTGCAGATAAAAAGAAATAATTAAAACAGATATAAGAATGGGATAAAAAATGTTTGCAGAAAATAGGTTCTCAAAGGCAGGAGCCTTTTTAAAACGGAGTGTGGTCACTAAAATAATGCATGCGAAAAGCAGAATGCAGATAAACTGAATCCATATGCGGTCGGTACCAAAAAGCAGCAGGATCAATGTTTTAAAAGTAACCTGCCAGTAATTATTTCCTACACCATAATCCAGCATGCCTGACTCTTTGTAAAAAAAAGAAAACTTTATCCAGAAAATCATCAACACCACATTTAAAACCTGCAATGCCAAATTGGAAGAAACAAAAAACTGTTTTTTACGGAACTGAAAAACATAGCAATAGAAAAATAGAACTGTTGCTACAGTTACTAAAATAAGATTAGCCGCTATAGCCAATTGAAGAAAGATGGAAAAAAACAATAAGGCTTTAAAATTTGAGTTTTTAAAATAATCCAGGAGGTAAGAAAGGCTGAAAATCAGCAGCCCCATAGATAATCCATATCCACGGCATAATTCAAAAAAATCGAGAAAGTTAAATGTAAAAAGAAAAATGCCGGCCAATAAAGCCTTAGATGCATTATTTTTAAGATATGGGAAATGCCTGTAGATTCCAATACACATTAATACAAAAGACATAATATTTGGTAATCTTAAAACAAACCTGTGAGATCCGGCAAGGTGATAAAATACATTCGCAAGTGCGCTGTTTAAAACATGATTATTGGTATAAACGTGGGCGCTGTATGGAAGATAATTATCGCTTTGAATGTAAAAGAAAAAAGTTGCTGCTTCATCGTGACTAAAGGGAATGAAAAATGCGCGGAGGCAAACAATAATAAAAACAACTGCACATGTGAACCAGTATAACCTGTTGAAGTTCATAAGATGTGCGACCGGTTAATCAAGTAAATAACCTTTGTGTTTATTGTGCTTTTCGAGAGTGCGTATTCCTGAGGAACTGATGTGTTCAAATTCTTTGTCGCAGAAAATATTAATTATTCTTATTTGAGGCATTAATTCCTGAATATAACGGTATTGGTTTTGCTCGTATTGAAAATCGGTTGAATTTCTTAAACCTCTAATCACTACAACCTCATATCCCAACGAACTCACAAAGTCCGTGAGCAAACCATTGTACTCTTCCAGCTGGCGGTTTTGAATGATTTTGGGCACCGGCCAGCTGCGCTCAGATTTGTCAGGGTTTTTTCCGAAAGCGATTATTACCTTATCGAAAATTCTTTCGGCTTTAACAAGCACGTTGTAATGACCTTTGTGAAAGGGATTAAAGCTTCCGCAAAAAACACCGATGAGTGGCTGACGTTGCTTTGCGTATTCAATCAGATGATTTAAATTCCCTTTTGTATTTAATTTCTCAAGTACCTTAATGCGTTCCGATTTGTAAATTTTAAAGTCCGCAAACTGAAACTCCTTAAATATTTTGTTTTCGTAATCAATTAATTTTTCAAAACAGCTATTAAGAATCGCAAGATCCGCATCAATCAGAAGTTGTGATTTTTCAGAAGAAGCCTGGTGGTTTTTGGTATCTAATATAAAATGACGAATTTTTTGTTTTTGCTCATCCTTTATACCAGAAGCCTTCGCCTCATCCATAAAAAGTTCAGCGGAACGTTCTTCATTATCTCCTTTTTTTGGATCATAAACTGCATCATGGTAAACCGCGGCCAGAAATAGTTCATCATCAAGCACACCTTTTTTTTCAAGTTGTGAAATTACATCCAGTAAATGTTCTGTGGTATGATAAAACCGATGCGGTTCATTATACCGGTTTAAAACTTCCTGTGAAAATTTTAAATCACTTAAACGCTCTGAAATATAATTTATATCGGTCATTTTTGTTTGGCCAGATAGTAAAGCGTACTGCAATTATTTTCATCCAGAACTTTTATAGCCTGTTCTTTCACTTTCTCAGCGGTAACTTCCGTGTAACGATCTATTTCCTGATTGATAAGATCTGCATCGCCCAAAAGTTCAGAGATGGCCAGGTTAGTGGCTTTAGTTAATACATCGGTTTCACTGAAAGTTAAGGTTGATTCGATCTTATTTTTACATTTTTGTAATTCATGAGGCGGAATCAGTTCGGTTCTTAATTTTTCAAGTTCTTCTTTTACCGCGTTCTCCGCGTCTTCAACTTTTACACCTTCTGATATTTTTCCGCTGATGACAAACAAACCTTTATCCAGATCGCCCATTACATAAGCGTTTATATCTGTAAATAACTGTTTATCTTTTATTAAGGTTTTATATAACCGCGATGAATTTCCACGTGACAAAACATCTGATAAAATATCAATTGTGTGGTATTCAGGATCACGCCGCGCGCACATTTTATAGGCCTTGTAAATAGCGTTGGCAGGCACGTCGCGTTCAACGGTTAATTTTCTTGGTTCGGTTTGTTTAGGTTCAACAGGTAAATTCCGTTGTGGTTTTTTTCCCGCTTCAATGGGTTCAAACCATTTTTCAGAAAGCTCTTTAACCTGCACCGGGTCTATATTACCGGCTACCACCATAATGGCATTACTGGGTGTGTAATGTTGCATGAAAAAAGATCTTACATCATCCATGGTAGCATTTTCGATGTGCGAAATTTCTTTGCCAATTGTGGCCCATTTGTAAGGATGAGTGGTATAGGCCAGAGGTCTTAACAGAAGCCATACATCGCCGTAAGGCTGGTTCAGATAGCGTTGTTTAAATTCTTCAATTACTACGCTTCGTTGTACATCCAGACTTTTCTGAGTAAAAGCGAGGCTCAACATTCTGTCGCTTTCCAGCCAAAAAGCCGTTTCCAAATTTACAGCAGGAACCGTGCAATAATAATTGGTAATGTCGTTAGTTGTAAAGGCATTATTTTCGCCGCCTACGAGTTGCAAAGGTTCGTCGTAATTAGGAATATTAATACTCCCTCCAAACATTAAATGTTCAAAGAGGTGGGCGAAACCTGTTTTGTTTTCATCTTCATCGCGTGCGCCAACATCATACACAATATTAACACAGGCCATCGGCGTGCTTTTATCCTGGTGAACTATTACGGTGAGATTATTTTTTAATTTGAATTTTTGGAAGTCGATCATCTTGAGAATATTATTCAAAATTCAGAAAATATTTTCACAAAAGCCCGAATTAACTTTTTAATTTTTTTAATTGATCGATCGTGACTTTAAACTCTGAATAAATTTCATTTACTACTTCACCGGCCGGAATAATTGTTTTTATTGCGCTGCTTATCTGACCTATTTCAAGCTCGCCTTCCTCCAGATCTCCTTCAAACATTCCTTTTTTAGCGCGGGCCCTACCGAGTAATTGGCTAAGTTCGTCCTGCGTAGCGCCTCTTTTTTCAGCAGCGTCAACCTCGGTAAAAAATTTATTTTTTAAAAGTCTGACAGGGGTTAACTGTTTTAAAGTTACCTGGGTATCGCCCTCTTTGGTGTTGATAACGGCATGTTTAAAGTTTTCATGAGCGCTTGATTCAGGGGTAGCTACAAAGCGGCTTCCAACCTGTACAGCATCAGCGCCGAGAGCAAAAGCGGCGGCCATTTGCACTCCCGTTCCTATACCCCCGGCGGCGATTAGGGGTAAGCGTATCGCTTTTCTAACCTGAGGTATAAGTACCATGGTGGTGGTTTCATCCCGCCCGTTATGTCCGCCAGCTTCAAAACCTTCGGCTACAACGGCATCTACACCGGCCTCCTCGCATTTTATCGCGAATTTTATTCCACTTACAACATGAACTACTGTAATGCCATTGCTTTTAAGGTGGGTGGTCCAGGTTTTAGGGTTTCCTGCGCTGGTGAATACAATTTTTACACCCTCTTCAATAATCACGGCCATATGTTCTTCAATATTAGGATATAAAAGGGGTACGTTTACTCCAAAGGGTTTTTGAGTGGCTTGCTTACATTTGCGGATATGTGTACGGAGTACTTCGGGATACATGCTCCCTGATCCAATGATACCTAGGCCTCCGGCGTTGCTAACCGCGCTTGCCAGTTCCCAGCCGCTGCACCATATCATACCTGCCTGTACAATTGGTATTTGAATGTTGAAAAGCTTGCAAATTAGATTGTTTTCCATGAAATTAAGATCAAAAATCTGAAAATTAACTATTTATTTTTTTAAATGTTATAATTTTTGCAGGAATTTGACATGAACGTTTAAATTACTTATATTTGGGGTTACTTTTTACCGATAATAATGAAGAAAATATACATTTTAATTTTATTTATAACGTTTTCGTTTACCATTAAATCTCAATGGCTGTGGGATTATGGTTTCAGAGTTGGTGCCAGCAACTATTTAGGAGACATTGGAGGCAAAGAACAAACGCGCCGCGATTTTGTTGCGGACATGAAACTAGCCAAAACCCGTTGGGATGGTGGGCTTTTTGTGCGTTACAGGTGGAGGCCTAAAGTATCTATAAAAGCCTCATTCGATTATTTGCGTTTAGAGGGCGATGATAAACTATCTACTAATCCCGGACGTAAGTACCGGAATTTTAATTTCAAAAA